>NZ_JBFACE010000007.1:154339-268788 GCF_040640655.1 Streptomyces sp. NPDC021749
AGTGGTTTCCGGCCGGTCGGGATGCAGGAGCGGTCGGAGAGTGGTTTCCGGTCGGCATGCAGGACCAGTTGAAGAGTGGTTTCCAGTTAGGCCGGTTCGCCGGATTGCGGCGAAGTCGTCGGCGGGGCGTAGAGGCGCAGGAAGTCGCGTACGCCGTCGGTGACGATCTCCTGGACGGTCGGCTCCGGGAGGGGAAGGGCCCCGTAGAACGAGCGGATCAGCACGTCGTTCATGGTGAGCGTGTTGAGCCGGTTCGCCGCCCGCTCCGCGTCGTCGAGGACGAGCAGCCCGCGGTCGGCGATCTTCTGCAGATACGGCGCGAGGCGCTGGTGGGCGGAGGGCGGGCCGTGTGCCATCCACTTCTCCAGCACGGCGGCGGGCAGCCGGGTCACCTCCGCATGGATCGAGCGGACCAGCGCGAAGTGCTCGGGGAACTCGGTCACCGCCTGCGCCCGTTCCAGGCAGAAGGCGGTCAGGTCCTCCTCCAGATCCACGATCTTCCGCAGATGCCGTTCCATGAGGACGCGTACGGCATCGGTGACCGCGTCGGCGCCTTCGAGGGCCACGGAGAGGAACAACTGCTCCTTGTCCGCGAAGTGGTTGTAGAGGGTGCGCTTGGAGACGCCCGCCTCGGCGGCGATCGCATCGACCCCGGCTCGGGCGTACCCCTCACGCCCGAACACAGAGCGGGCGGCCTGGGCAATCGCCCGGCGCTTGTCGGGCAGGCCACCGTGACGTGCCGGTGCGTGGTCGGACATGGGACTCCTTTCTGCGGAAGCGGTGTTGCGTGCACCGTCCGTCCCGTCAATCTGCGTAAGTACAGGGTGAGTTGGCGCGGTGTGCATGCCGTAATGCTCCGCTGCGCAGGGAGGTTACACTCACCGGTGTACCAACTAAACTGGTAAGTGCAGAAGTTGCACCGGCCGGTGTAACGCCGCAGGTCCGGCCGAAGGCCTCCACGGTTCCCTCCGGGCAGAACGGTTCCCTCCGGGCAGAACGGTTCCCTCCGGGCAGAACGGTTCCCTCCGGGCAGAACGGTTCCCTCCGGGCAGTACGGTCCCCCCGGCAGTACGGTTCCCGCGATGCCGGGGCCGGGCAGTACGGGTCGTCGCCGGAGTACCCCGGCCGCCGCGACGGTCCGCGGCAGGCGAAGCCGAGGCTCACGGCGTGCACCCTGCAAAGCGGTGATCACGGCGGAGGTCGGAGCGGATCGGCGCCCCGGTTCGCACGTCGACGAGGTGCATGCGTGCGGGCGGGGTCGCGGCACGTCGCCCCACTGCTCACGTCACGGGAGCTGCGCGCCCCGGAAATACCGTGTCGTCGTGGTGTGTCGGCGGTGACGGTCACCCAGGCCGCATCGCCGCCGGAAACTGGCAGACTCCTGCCTCATGAAGACGGCAACCGGCAGCCTGGACGAGGTGGACCGCGGGCTGGTGCACGCCCTGCAGATCGACGGGCGGGCGCCGTTCCGGCTCATCGGGGAGGTGCTCGGGGTGTCCGAGAGCACCGTCGCCCGGCGCTACCGGCGGCTGCACTCCGCCGGGACCCTGCGCGTGGTCGGCACGTTCAACGGTGCCCGGCTGGGCCACCACGCCTGGACCATCCGGCTGCAGTGCACACCGGACGCGGCCGGACCCATCGCCACCGCGCTCGCCGCCCGTACCGACACCTCGTACGTGTACCTGCTCTCCGGCGGCACCGAGATCTCGTGCAGCGCCCAGACCCCCTCCGCCGACGAGAGCGAGGCCCTGCTCCTGCACAAGCTGCCCAGGACCGCCCGGGTCACCTCCGTTTCCGCCCATCTCCTGCTGGACCACTACGCGTTGCCCGACACCTGGGCCGGTCCCGCGCGCCTCACCCCGGAGCAGACGGCGCTGCTGGCCCGGCCGGGGCCCGTGGACGACGGCACCGGTGCGGCGCCCGAGGAGGCCGGGGACGTGGTGGGGCCGGACGACCGGTCGCTGTGCGACGTGCTGGCGCGGGACGGGCGGGCGGGGTGCCCCGAACTCGCGGCCGCCACGGGGTGGTCCGAGTCGACCGTGCGCCGACGGGTGACCGCCCTGCGCCGGGCCGGAGTGCTCACCTTCCTCGTCGATGTCCCTCCCGCCGCCCTCGGCTTCCGCGCCGAAGCGCGCCTGTGGATGTCCGTACCGCCGTCCCGGCTCGCCGAGGTGGGCTCGGCGATGGCCGAGCACCCGGAGGTGTCGTTGGTGGCGCTGACCACCGGGCCGACCAATCTGCTCGCGGCCGTGAACTGCCGCGACTCCGTCGACCTCGCGCGCTATCTGACCGAGCGGATCGCGGCACTGGACGCGATCCGCTCGATCGAGACGGCACCGGTCATCCGCACCGTGAAGCGGGCCGGTGCTCTGTTTCCCCGCCCCGCCCGCTGACACCGCAGCGGGCGGGGCGGGGGGAGGGTGCTCCGCGGGGGCCCGGAGGCCGTGCTTGGAGGCCTGGGGCCCGGAGGCCGGGAACCTTTCAGGAGACCTGGGGGCCTTTCAGGAGACCTGGAGGGCCTTTCAGGAGACTTGGAGGGCCGTGTCGTCGAGAACGAAGCTGGTCTGGAGGCTGGTGTCCTCGGTGGCGGTGAAGGTGAGCGTGATCCGCTGTCCGACGTAGGGGCTGAGGTCCAGCGTGTGCTGGGCGTAGCCGGGTGCGGCGTCGGTGTTGGACGAGCTCGTCAGGGTCTTGTCACCGACCTTGACCCGGAAGGTGTCATAGGCCGTGTGGTCGGTCTCCGCGGTGTCGATGTGCAGCCAGTACGTCAGTGTCGCCCTGCTGCATCCGGCGGGCACGGTCAGCGACTGGCTGAGGGTGTCGGTCGCGGTGTACCCGTAGCCGCCGAGCCAGGCGAACCGGCTGCCGCCATGGGCGGACTGTCCCGCGTGGGCGCCGATCGCTCCGGTGTCACCGGTCCAGGGCGACGTGCCGTTCTCGAAGCCGCCGTTGGCGAGCAGTTGCCCGGCGGTGCATCCTCCGGCGCCCTTGACCGTCAGGGAGAAGGACGTGGTGCGGGTGACCGCCCCGGGCCCGGAGCCGGTGCCGGTGATGGTGAGGGGGTAGGTGCCTGGGGCGGTGGACGCCGTGGTGGCGACGGTCATCGTGGCGCTCGCACCGCTGGTCACCGAGCCGGGGCTGAACGAGACGGTCACGCCCGCCGGGGCGCCCGACGCCGACAGCGCCACCGTCTGGGCGGAGCCACTGGTGGTCCGGGTGGCGATCGTCGCGGTGAGGGACTCGCCCGGGGCGACGCTGCCCGAGGCGGGGTCGGCGGTCAGCGCGAAGTCGTTCGCGGGGGTGGAGCGGGCGACGGCGAGCTTCCACAGTGTGGCGGCGATGCCGTCGACACTGCGGTCGAGACCGGTGACGTTGATGTTGGCGGTGGTGTCACATGACTGGTGGTAGCAGGAGTCGTAGGCGCGGTTGGCGGTGCCGCCCCACTTCGCCGCCTGCGCCGAGGTCTTCCGGGCACCGGCGCCCATCGCGTACCCGGAGGTCGGGATGCCGGCCTGCTCGAAGGAGTAGTCGTCGGAGCGGCCGGCGCCCTCGGTGTTCTCCTCCGGCTGGAGGCCGAGCGAGTCCCAGTACGCCTTCATCGGCTGGGCGGCGGCGGAGGTGAGGTGGTTGATGAAGTAGCCGCCGTTGAGCGAGGCGATCATGTCGAAGTTGTAGTACGCCTTGATCCGGGACCGCTCCGCGGCCGAGAGGGAACGGACGTAGAAGTCGGATCCGTTGAGGCCCTGCTCCTCGTCCGTCCACCAGGCGAACCGGGCCCGCGCGGCCATCGCGGGGTTCCGCTCCGCGAGGGTGAGGGCGGTCTCCAGGAGGGCGGCCGAGCCGGAGCCGTTGTCGTTGATGCCGGGCCCGGCCCCGACGCTGTCGAGGTGCGAGCCGAACATGTACACCGACGAGGTGTCCCCCTGGGGCCACTCGGCGATCAGGTTGGGTCCGGCCCCGGTTGCACAGCCGGAGGTGCAGGGCTGCTCGGTGACGGTGTAACCGGCCGACTGCAGACGGCCTTTGACGTACGCGACCGAGTCCCGGTAGCCCTGACCACTGGATTTACGGGTGCCGCCGTTGCGGTTCGCGATGGCGTTGAGCTCGGTCAGATGCGCCTGGACCTTGGTGACGTCGATGTCGGGCGCATCGTCGGCGGCGAGGGCGCCCGGAGCGAGGACGGGGGAGGCGGCGGTGGAGGGGGAGGGGGAGGGGGAGGGGGAAAGCGCTGTTGCAACGGGTGCGGCGGATGCGGGGGCTGCGGTGAGCAGCGCGGCTGCGAGGGTGACGGCGAGGGAGGCGCCGGTCACCGCGAATCTTCGTAACACCAGGGCTCCTTGAGGGGGTTGGGGGGTGAGGAGTGCTTGGCTTGGCCGGAGCATGGGGTGCGTGCGTGCGCCGTGCCCGGTCGGACGGCGGGTTGCCCAGTGGGGGATGAGCAGGCCCGTGCCCTTGGGATGGGCATGTCCATGCCCTGCGTGGCGGCCGTACCATCACACCGCCGACGCCCTGACGTCAACGGATGTCCCGCGGCGGAGCAGTGTTTGTCGGAAAACAGCAGGCGATGCCCGATATCCGGGCACTTTTCGGAGAGCGTGGGACCGCGCACTCGTAGGCCGGTATGCCGGTACGCCGGTACGCCGGTACGTCGAAACGCCGGAGGGGCGGCCGATGCCGCCCCTCCGGTCGTTGTGGAGATGTCCCGTACTCGTCAGCCGACTGGTCCCGGGCCACCCGAGACATCCGGGCCGCCCGGCGCACCCGAGCCACCCGAGCCACCCGGGGCGCCCGGCCGGATACGGCCGCGCCATGCGCCGGTCTCCGTCGCCCGCTGCTCGATGTAGTCCTTGAAGCGCCGCAGATCACCCTTCGTGCGACGGTCGATCAGCCCGGCCATGTCCGCGGTCTTCTCGGCGGCCCCGGTCGGCTCGACCTCCATCACGAGCTGCACCCGGGTGTGGCTGTCGTCCAGGCGCTGGAAACTGACCACACCCCTCTGCCTGGTGTCGCCTCCGGTGGTGCGCCAAGCGATCCGCTCGTCCGGGAGCTGGTCGATGATCTCGGTGTCGAATTCCCGCCGGACGCCACCGATCTTGGTGGTCCAGTGGTTGTGGCGGTCGTCGATCTGCCGGATCTCCTCGACACCCTCCATGAATTGCGGGAACTCCTCGAACTGCGTCCACTGGTTGTAGACGGTGCGGACCGGGACCTCGACGTCTACCGTCTCCTTCACCGTGCTCATGTCCACTCCTCCTCGGTCTCAGTGGTGACAATTCCACGCAGCGACCCTTGGTGCGCATTCCGCATCGGGCCGGCGCTCCACCGGGTACCCGCCTCCACCGCCACTATCCATGGCGGTGGAGGACTTTCGCGGATTCGATGGTTCCCACTGAGGGGTGCGGTGGTTGCGGTGGCTTCCGAGGATTTCGAGGGCTTTAGGAGGACCGAGTACTTCGAGGGTTTTGAGAGGGTCGAGGCGGCGAGGAGTACGAGTGCTTCGAGAGTTTTGGGAGGGTCGAGGGGGCGAGGGCGAGGAGTACGAGAGGGTCGAGGGTTCTGAGGTGGGGGCTGGGGCAGGAATCGCCGCCCGGAGTCAGCGCTCGGTGAGCATTCCCGTGCGCAGCCGGGAAAGGATGCGGGACAGCAGCCGCGAGACATGCATCTGGGAGACACCGAGTTCGGCGCCGATCTCCGACTGGGTCATTTCCTGTCCGAAGCGCAGTTCGATCAGCCGTCGTTCACGGTCGTCGAGCCTCTGCAGCAGAGGCGCCAGGGTGTGGAGGTCCTCGACCGTCTCCATGCCCGGGTCCTCCTCCCCGAGGATGTCGGCCAACGGGCGGCGCTGGTCGCCGGGATCGGGGTCGGTGGGGGCGTCGAGCGAGCCGGCGGTATAGCCGTTGGCGGCCACCAGACCCTCGATGACCTCCTCCTCCGACAGGCCCAGGTGGGCCGAGAGCTCGCGGACGGTGGGCTCGCGGTCGAGCTCGTTGTGCAACTTCTCCTTCGCCTTGGCCAGTTCGCTGCGCAGTTCCTGGAGCCGGCGGGGGACGTGCACCGCCCAGCCGGTGTCGCGGAAGAAACGCTTGATCTCGCCGAGGATGTAGGGGACGGCGAAGGTGGAGAATTCGACCTGACGGGCGAGGTCGAAACGGTCGATCGCCTTGATCAGGCCGATGGTGCCGACCTGGATGATGTCTTCCATGTCGTCAGCGCGACTGCGGTAGCGGCGGGCCACATAGCGCACCATCGACATGTTCATCTCGATGAGCGTGTTGCGCACGTATTGGTACTCGTGCGTGCCTTCTTCGTATTCCTGGAGCCGCGCAAAGAACAGCTTGGAGAATTCGCGCGCGTCACTGGGGGCCACCGCACTCGGGCACGGCACCTCCGGCAGATCAGCGGTCAGTTCGGTGTGCTGCTCGGTTGCGGTGTCATTCACGACGGTGGTCATCACGCCTTCCTGCGCACCCGACACGCTCGGGCGTCGCAGCGGCCGCCTACCCGGAGACACAAGAGTCATGCGTGCTTTTACCTATGGCGGTGCGTCATGCGCCAACGGCGCAGGGGTCTCGGCTCGGGCGTGCGGCAAGAGCAGGGGACGGAGGCAGGGCGTGTGGCACCGGTGGGAGAGGCCGGGAACAGGCGTGCGCGAACGGGGTGCGGAGGATGGGAACAGGCGTGCGCGAACGGGGTGGAGGCCCGGGCGCGGGAGCCCCGATGCCGGAGCCCCGATGCCGGAGCCCTGGTGCGGGGGCCCGGCGTGGGGGCTCCGGCGCGGTGCCGGGTGTGCGGAAAGGGCCGCCGGCCGGACGGGGCGCGCGGATGTGTTCCAGGGCCGGTGTCATCTGCGGGGCGTCACCCCGTTGTCCGGCCGTTTCCGCGGCGCCGGATTGCGTGCGCAGGCGGGGTGCTGGTGAGAAGAACGGCACCGGTGGGGTCCACACTCACCATCGGCCCACGGTCGATGCGGACTTCGGCTGCGGCGTCGGTCTGGGCCCGCCCGCAGGGATGGTGGTTCTTCCCACGCCCGCCCGGCCGACGTCCCTCGGCAAGCGGGGCGCCGGCCGATTTCCCACTCTGCGTTCGACAAATCACCCCGCCGCACGCCGACCGGGACGATCACGCCACTCGGAAGTCACCCGCCCTCGGACAGGTTCGACACACGCCCCCTCGGACAGGCCCAACACGCGCCCCGGACAGGCTCGACACGCGCCCTCGGACAGGCCCGACATCTGCCCCCTCGGACAGGCCCGAGGGGGCGAGCCGCCGGGGTTCAGGCCGTCGGCTTCAGGCTGCCTGCGTGAGTTCGGCGCGGCCGAAGAGGAGCGCGTACCCGGAGGGGAGCTGGGCGAGGACGCGGGTGAGGAGGTCGGGGCCGGCGAGCTGGGCGACGGTGGTGAGGACCGCGCCGGTGTCCCAGCGGGTGGTGGCCGCGGTGCCGCCGGTGCGGGTGGCGAGGTCCTTCACGAAGCCCCAGCCGGTGAGGCGTTCGCTGTCGGTGCAGGGGATCTCGGAGGTGAACGCCAGCGCCGCCTCGACGGGAAGCCGGGCCGCGAGGTCGACGCGTTCGTCGCCGGTCAGCTGCCGGCCGAGCGCCGCCAGCACGGCGCGTACAACTTCCTCCGCTCGTTCCCGGGTGGGGTACGCCCCTTCGTACCGGACCCGTTCCAGCATCTGGTCGAACGTCATACCCGGTGCGGGCCGACCCGTTTCAGGCTGGATGAACATGGGTTACGCGGTTGCCTTTCTCGTCAACAGGAGTACTGGTCGGTGACCTGACCGGCCGCCGGGGGCCGGTCAGAGGCACGGTGCCGCGGCCGGTCGCATCGCACGCGCCGATCCGAACGGTGCGCGCCGGCCCCCTCGTTCGTGCCGATCGAGTGGGTTGCTCAACTCGTAGGCTGCGGCTGCGGCTGCGGCTGTGCGGTGCCACCGCCGATGGTGATCTTGCGGGGCTCGGTGCGTGCGGTGACCGGGATGCGCAGGGTCAGTACGCCGGCGTCGTAGTCGGCCGCGATGTGCTCGGTGTCGAGGGCGTCGCCCAGGACGACCTGCCGGGAGAAGACGCCCAGCGGGCGCTCGCTCAGGTGCATCTGCACGTCGTCCGCCTCGGCGGCCGGCCGGCGTTCGGCCTTGACGGTCAGTACGTTGCGCTGGATGTCGATGTCGATCGCGTCGGGGGAGACGCCCGGCAGATCGAGAGCGATCACGTATTCCCCGTCCGCGCGGTAGGCGTCCATCGGTATCGGGGAGGGCCTCGACCAGGTGCCGGAAACGCCCAGCAGTGCCTGGGTGAACCGGTCGAGAGGGCGGAACGGGTCGGTGCGCATCAACATCGAGAAACACCTCCAGTTGGCTCCGGGCGGCAGTGCCTGCCAATGCGCTTCACCTACCCCTCTTTGTAGCATGTCATCGAATCGTTGACAAATGATTTGTCGTCCAAAAGGCGACGGTGTCGTGGCGGTGTTTATTGATCCCGTCCGCCCGTCCGCCCGTCCGCCCGTCCGCCCGTCCGCCCGCTCGTCACTCGCGAGGGTGGGAAAGTGATCCGTCGGCTTCCTGGCAACTGGCGTTCCGTGCAACGGGGCAGGCTGAGAGGTGAAGTCGTCGTGCGGCGACACGCGGGCGGGCCACCGGCGCGCGGAAGGTCGGTGCGCGCCGGCCGTGAGCCTCGGCGGGGGCGCCCGGGAACGGTCAACTGACCGTTTCTGTACGGGAGTTCGGATTGGCTCGCACTGGCGTGCGTGCGGCGCCCACTCAAGGAGGTGGCGCGGGGTAGCGAAACCTCGAAGTAGGTCCGAACCCCACCCCCGCAACAACTAGCGTGCGTGCTCCGCGAACTGCCAACGGCCGATCCGGAGGGCGCCGATGCCTACTGCATTCCCCCAGGGGACCCAGACGTCCCAGGGGACCCAGACGTCCCAGGAGGCTCCGAGATCCCCAGGGACACAGGGCTCCTCAGGGCCCGCCCCCGTACCCGTGGCCGCTCCGGCATCCGCCGCTGCCCGGCGCCGCGAGCGCGAGGGCGCACGGCACGGCCGGGCCACCTTCCCGGAATCGGCCGCCGACTCGGCGATACGGACCCGGCTGGTCCGGCTCGCCGCCGTGCCCTGCCTCCTCGTCGCCGTCATCTGCACCGCGGTCGCCGCCTTCGTCGTCCAGGCCGGCGGAGCGCGGCTCACCGGACGCGAATGGGTGGTCCTCTCCGGCGGTCTCGTCGTGGTCTGCGTCATCGTGCTCACCGCGGGCGCCGCCGCCAACTCCGAGGCCCGCGCCGCCGTCGCCCGCTACGCCCGGCTGCGCCAGGTCTGCGCCCGCAGCCAGTCCGACCTCTACGACCTGCTGGACCGGGTCCGCCAGGGCGAATGGCTCCCGCGCCGGGAACCCGAGAGCGGCCCCGTGCCCACCGGCGACACCCTGGACCTGCTCGCCCACGAAGTCGCCGCCGCCGGCCGGGCCGCCGAGTCCGCCGTGATCGACGCGGTCGCCATCGCCCGCAGCAACGCCAGCGGCAGCGAGCAGAAGGTCGAGGTCTTCGTCAACCTCGCCCGCCGGCTGCAGTCCCTCGTACACCGTGAGATCGAGCTGCTCGACGAACTGGAGAACCAGGTCGAGGACCCCGACCTGCTCAAGGGCCTCTTCCACGTCGACCACCTCGCCACCCGCATCCGCCGGCACGCCGAGAACCTCGCCGTCCTCGGCGGCGCCATCTCCCGCCGTCAGTGGAGCCGCCCGGTCTCCATGACCGAGGTCCTCCGCTCCTCGATCGCCGAGGTCGAGCAGTACCCCCGCATCAAGCTCGTGCCGCCGATCGAGGGCACCCTGCGCGGCCACGCCGTCGCCGACGTCATCCACCTGCTCGCCGAACTCGTCGAGAACGCCACCATCTACTCCGCCCCGCAGACCTCCGTCCTGCTGCGCGCCCAACTCGTCACCGCCGGCCTCGCGGTCGAGGTCGAGGACCGCGGCCTGGGCATGTCGGCGGACGAGCAGAGCCGGATGAACGCCCTGCTCGCCGACCCCGACCACATCGACGTGGCCGAGCTGCTGAGCGACGGCCGGATCGGGCTCTTCGTCGTCTCCTCGCTGGCCCGCCGGCACGGCATCGTCGTCCGGCTGCAGAGCAACATCTACGGCGGCGTCCAGGCCGTGCTGATCGTCCCGAAGGCGCTGCTCGGCGCCGAATCCGCCGAGGAGGCGGACGTCGCCGGCTCGCGCGCCGCCGTCTCGCCGGACAGCGCCCCCGCCCGCGAGCACGGGGGCTACGACCTCTACGACGGCTACGACCCCGCCGAGGACGCGGCGGACGGCGGCCGGGACCACGGATACGACCGGTACGACCGGCACGACCCCCACGCCCGACCGGACACCGTCGACACGGGCCTGCGGACCGTGACCATCCCCGCCCCCACGCCCGACCCCGACTCGCCCGCCGCCCGCCGCCGGCTGGTGCGCGCCGCGGACGGCCCCACCCCGGACCTTCCCCGTCCCGAGGCGACCGCCGCCGAACGACGCATCGCCACCCCTTCCGTCGAGGGCGCCCCGGCCGAACGGCCCGCCGCCCCCGGCCCGGTGGTCCTCCCGCCCGCACCGACCGCCGTGGACGACAGCGCCCGCCCCCGGCTGCCCCGCCGGCGCAAGCAGACCCATCTCGTGCCCGAGCTGCGCGGCGACCCGATCCTGCCGTCCGCCGCCCGTCGCGACGGCCCCGAGCCCGAGCACGACCCGGGTCTGATGGCCGCCTTCCGGCGCGGATTCAGCCTCGCCGACGACAGCTACGCCGACACCAGCGGCACCGCCCCGGACCTGCGTGACGGCGCCGGCACCCCGGGCGGCAACAACCTGCACCACGACCGTGACCACGACGCCCCGATGGCGCGCCCCCGAGGAGACGACCAAACCCATGGTGAGTGATGTGCGTACGCAGGCGCATTCGCAGCGGCAGACAGGCCAGCAGACCGACCTGTCCTGGCTGCTGACCGGGCTGGTACAGCGCGTACCGCACGCCCGCAGCGCGCTCCTGCTGTCCTCGGACGGCCTGGTCAAGGCCGCCCACGGTTTCGAGCCGGACAGCGCCGACCACATGGCCGCCCTGGCCTCCGGCCTCTACTCCCTCGCCCGCAGCGCGGGGGTGCGTTTCGGCGACGGCGACAACGTCCTGCAGGTCGTCGTCGAGCTCGAATCCAGCTTCCTGTTCGTCTCCACCGCCGGCTCGGGTGCCTGCCTGGCGGTGCTCGCCGGCCGTGAGGCCGATGTGGCGGTGCTGGGCTACGAGATGTCGATGCTGGTCAAGAGCGTCCGTCCGTACCTGTCCACCCCCGCACGCCATCAGGCGTCCGCGGGCGGTCGTTGAGCATGACCGTGCGTCGCCGGCAGCGGCACGGCGGGGAACCGTGGTACGACGACGCGGCGGGCCGGCTGGTCCGTCCATACGCCGTCAGCAACGGCCGGACCCGTCCCACGGCGCACTTCGACCTGCTGACCATGGTGATGGCCACCGGCCGGAAGCCCGTCGCGTGCCAGGGCCCCGACTACGCCCAGGTGCTCGGGCTGTGCGGCGGGCCGGTCTCGGTCGCCGAGATCGCCGCCCACATACGGCTGCCCGCCGTGGTCACCAAAGTGCTCCTCGCCGACCTCGTCGACTGTGGGGCGCTGACCGCGCGGGCCCCCGCCGCCGTTCCGGCCGGGCCCGCGTCCCGTACCGACCGAGCCCTGCTGGAGGCGGTGCTGAATGGACTTCGCAAACGACTGTGACCCCCGCGCCCAGGGGGACGACGCACCCGACCTCTTCCCGACCGCGCTCAAGATCCTGGTCGCGGGCGGCTTCGGGGTCGGCAAGACCACCTTCGTCGGAGCGGTGAGCGAGATCGAGCCGCTCAGCACGGAAGAGCTGCTCACCCAGATCAGCGTCGGCACCGACGACCTGGCGGGCGTCGAGGACAAGAACACCACCACCGTCGCCATGGACTTCGGGCGGATCAGCCTCGGCCCCGAACACGTGCTGTACCTCTTCGGGACGCCGGGCCAGCAGCGGTTCTGGTTCATGTGGGACGAGCTGTCCAACGGTGCGCTCGGCGCGGTCATCCTCGCCGACACCCGTCGTCTGGACCAGTGCTTCGGCGCCGTCGACTTCTTCGAGCGGCGGGGCATCCAGTTCATCGTCGCGGTCAACGAGTTCGACGGCTCCTACCACTACGAGCCGGACGAGGTCCGCGCCGCCATAGACCTCTCCCCCCAGACCCCCGTCGTGCTCTGCGACGCCCGACAGTGCAGCTCGGCCACCCATGTCCTGGTTTCGCTCGTCGAGCATCTGCTCACCCCCGCCCTCGCCGCGACCCCGGAGCTGCCGTGAACCACCCCGCCTCCCGCGTCCCGTACGCCTCCTACGACCCGACCCGCCATCTGCTGCTGACCCCGCAGGACGACGAGGCCCCGGCGCGCGTCGCCCGGCTGCGCGCCCTGGGCATCGGCGAGTCGCCGCTGCCCGCGTTCGACGAGTTCGCGCGCAAACTGGCCCGCACCACCCGGGCTCCGTATTCGATGGTCAACTTCATCGACGAGCACCGGCAGTACTTCGCCGGCCTCTACACCCCCGCCCAGGACCAGGCCGTCGAGCTGGGCCCGGCGCCGGCCAGCGCCCAGCCGGGCCGGGTGATGGACCGCGACCACGGCTACTGCCCGCACGTCATCGTCCGCCGCAAGGCCCTGGTCCTGGAGGACGTCTGCGATTACCCGCGGTTCGCCGGCAACCCCGTCGTCGACGAGATCGGCATCCGCTCCTACCTCGGCGCGCCGCTGATCGACCGTACCGGGACGGCGCTGGGCACCGTGTGTGTGGTGGACCTGGAACCGCGTCCCTGGGGGCGGGAGGGGCTGGAGACCATCAAGTCGATGGCCGCCGAACTCGTCGAGCAGATCCACCTGATGGAACAGCGGCAGAACGACAGCCCCTGACCGTTCCCCGATGTGTGCCCTGACCTCTTCCCGATCCGTGCCCTGATCTTTTCCCGGTCTTTCCCGTGCCGCGGCCCCGGCGTCCTGCCGGCGGCCGCGGTGCCGTGTCCGGGGTCCGGGTGCAGCCCCCGGTTCCGGCGGCCGGGCCGCACGCGACCCGGCTTCGGCCCGGCGCGGTCAGTGCGGCCGGGCGAACCGGGAGCGCTGGCGGGACGAGCCGGTGCGCTGGCCCGGCACGGTGGGCGGTGCGCTCCGGCCGGTCCCGGCGGCCTCAGGAGCCTCGGTGATCTCGGCGGCCTCGGCAGCCTCATCGTCGTCCGGCCACTCCGAAGGCGCCAGCCGCAGCTGTTCGGCGAGCCGGCCGGACCACTCGCCCTTCGCCCGGCCCAGGGCCAGCTCGCCCAGGCGCAGCAACTGGATGTCGGAGGTGCCGGCCGGGGCGAAGATGTGGTGGGCGTCCCGCAGGAAGCGCTCGATCGGCCGGTCGGTGAACAGCCCGCACGCGGCATGGATCTCCATCGCGTCACGCGCCGACTCCAGTGCCGACTCCACATTCACCAACTTGGCGTTCATCAGCTCCGCATCGCACGGCAGCCCCTGGTCCAGCAGGTGCACCGCGTGGTACGCGGCGAGCCGGGCCAGCAGCAGCCGCGACTGGATGCGGCCCAGCTTGAGCTTGATGGTGCCGAGATCGGCCAGCGGTTTGCCGTAACGCTGCCGCTCCGCGCAGAACTTCGTGGTCTCGTCCAGCACCGCCTGGTGGATGCCCAGGGAGACGGCGGTGAGGTTGGGCCGCCCGTACAGCACGCTGGAGGAGTACGCCACGGACAGTCCGTCGCCCTCCCGGCCCAGCAGGTTCGCCGCCGGGACGCGGCAGTCGTCGAAGAACAGCTCACCGAAGCTGAAGCCGTGCAACCCCATCGCGGGCCGCTGCGGCCCCAGGCGGAACCCGGGGGTGCCGGACTCGACGAGGAAGGCGGACAGGCCCTTGGAGCCCTCGCCGGTGCGGACCACGACGCCGTGCAGATCGCCGACATGGCTGTTGCCGACGTAGGTCTTGCGGCCGTTGAGGACGTAGGCGTCGCCGTCCCGGACGGCCGTCGACGTCATGCCCAGCACATGACCGCCGGACTGCGGTTCGGTCACGGCGATGGTCGGCAGGCAGTCGCCCGACGCGATGGCCGGCAGCCAGGTCTTCTTCTGCTCCTCGTTGCCGAAGTGAACGATCTTGGCGACGCCCAGCTGGGACGCCTGCACCATGGCGCCCATCGCCGCACTGACCCGCGAGAGCTCCTCGATGATGAGGGACTTGGCGACGTGCCCGGCGCCCATCCCGCCGTACGCCCGGTGCACGGTCACGCCGATCCACCCCTGCCGGGCGATCAGGCGCGAGAGGTCGTGGCACACGCTCCGTGCCGCCTCCATCTCCGCAATCCGGGGCCGGACCACCTTCTCGGCGAAGTCCCGTACCCGGAGCCGGAGTGCTTCGTGCCGCTGGTCCGTGAAATGGCGATGCAAGACAAGCCCTCCTCCGCGATCTTCCCCGCGCTGATCGCACCCCGCCCAGGGACGGCGCCGGCGGCACCGTCTGCAGCGGTCGCTCCGGAACGTGATCCGTCGCTTACCGCGTGCAATACCCGTTGGCATACCTACTCCGGCTCACACAAAACATCAACTGACCGGAATACGTCATGAGTTGGAGTGCGACGCGCGGGCGCACCACCCCGCGCACGGTGAAGGGGGTGGCGCCGCCTGTCGGACTCCGGGACACCGCGCCACCCCCCGCCTCCCCACCGTGCGGAGGCGGTTGACGGTCAGTGCGCGGAGGCGCAGCAGGACTCCCGCCGCAGCTGGCGGCCCACTTCCAGCCAGTCCGTACCGTCCGTCCCGGCCGCCCGCAGTGCCCCTCCGGCCGGCGCGGGGAAGGAGTCGGTCAACTGCCGCTGGGTGATCACCCGGCCGCCGCGCAGCACCGCCGAGGTCCGCACCAGAGTGTCGAAGTCCTCGAACGGATTGCCGTCCACCACCGTCATGTCGCCGAGCTTGCCGACCTCCAGCGTTCCCAGATCCCGCTCCGCACCGAAGACCCGGGCGGGCAGTGCGGTCGCGGTGCGCAGCGTCCGGGCCACGCCGAGGCCGCCACGGTGCAGCGCGCGCAGCGACAGATGCAGGCCCAGCCCCACCGGCACCAGCGGCTGGTCGGTGCCCAGCGCGACCAGCCCGCCGCCGTCCAGCACCCGCCGGTAGACCCCGGTCTCGGTCGCGATGTCGGACAGCTGGGCCGGCGTCGGCCGGTGGCCGGCGTTCTCCCGCACCACCGCGGTGTCCCACGGCGGCATCAGCCGGGCGACCCGTACGTCGTCCGCCAGCGCCGGGTCCTCGCCGAGCAGCGCCGCCGACGAGAACGGGGTGGCGATCAGATGGAAGTCGCTGCCCGTGTAGACCTCCTCGACGTCCTGATAGGCGTGCCCGGAACCGGACACCGCATGGCCGAACTCCACGCGCTGGGTCGCCTGCAGATGCGTCGTCAGGTCCTGTCCCAGCTGGACGCCGGGGGTGAGCAGATGGCTGCCGGCCCGCACCCCGAGCCGTCGATGCGCAAAACGGGCTGCCTCTGCCATCACCCAACCCGGCGCCCGTACATACGTCTTGACGAAGTCCCAGTCCAGGGCCGCACCGCGCTCCAGTGAGCGGCGCAGCCCCTCCCGGGTGCGGTGCGCCCGCCCCATGCTGTACGCGACCCGGCCGCCGTCCAGCAGCTCCCCGCAGGTCAGCAGCCGCGGCCCGGCCAGCACCCCGGCCGCCACCGCCTCGCGCAGCCGGGCCTGTTCGTAGGAGAAGCCGCCGCAGGAGACCGCGGTGGTGATCCCGTACGCCAGCTGCAGCGCGGTCTGCCGGCCGCCGTACGTGATCTGCCAGGGGTGGGTGTGCGCGTCCCAGAGGCCGGGCAGCACCGTTTTCTCTGCGGCGTCCACCCGCCGCGCCGCGCCGGCCCGGGCGGTGCGGTGCGGGCGTACCGCGGTGATCCGCCCGTCCCGCACCACCACGTCGACGTCCTCCCGCACCGTCTCGCCGGTGCCGTCCCAGAAGGTCCCCGCGTGCACGACGGTGTCCCGGGCGCGCGCCGGCGTGTGGGTGAGGGACAGCGGCACCGTGCGGGCCGGGCCGCCGGACACCGGGATCAGCCGCAGCCGCCCCGCCGAGAGGTAGAGGAGCGTGCCGGAGTCCCCGGACCACGACGGATGGTCGGCGCTCTCGTCGGTCAGCCGCCGGGGCGCGCCGTCCGGCGTACCGTCGGGCCGCACCGGCAGCACCCAGAGCGCGGACTCGGCGATCACCGCCATCCAGCGGCCGTCGGGCGACCACACCGGCCCCGAGTCGTAGCGGTCGGCGATCGAGACGTGCTCGGCGACCGCGAACACCCGGCCGCGGCCGGTTGCGGTGTCGAGGACCCGGATGACGTTGTAGCCCTCGCGGAAGCGGCGGTTGAGGCGGTTGCGGTCGCAGTACGCCAGATAGCGGCCGTCCGGGGACCAGCTGGGCCGGCCGGGCAGCCCGCCGGCGCCCATCGGGGCGGCCAGCACGGTCTCCGTGCCGTCGGCCAGCGTCCGTACCACGAGATTTCCCGACATGTCGAGCGCGGCCAGCCGTCCGCCGTCCGGGGACAGCGCCGGCTGCACCCGGCCGCCGGTGGCCAGCACGGTCTCCTCGCCGGTGGCGACCTCCCGCCGGCGGACGGCGAACAGCCCGTCCCGGTCGTCCGCGTAGAGCAGCGTCCGGCCGTCCCGGGACCAGCTGGGCGCGGACACGTACCGGGTGGCCGCGGCCCGGACGATCCGGCGCGGGGCGCCGCCGCCCGAAGTCGGCGCGGTCCACAGGGAGTTGAGCGCGGCGAAGGCCACCGTGCGGCCGTCGGGGGAGAGCGCGGGGAGATGCACCCCGCGCAGCGGTCCGGCGGCGGTCCGCTCGAAACCGTAGTCCTTGACGCGGTAGCCGGGGCGGTCCAGGGGCAGCCGCGCGGTGAACGGGACGGTCTCGGCGTGCTGCGGATCGTCCGGCCGGACGATCCGGAACTGCCCGCCGGCCGTCAGCAGCAGCTCGTCCCGGGAGACCCAGCGCGGCGGCACCGGCTCCACGTCCCCGTCCACCGCGACCGCCCGGCCGTCGACCACCAGCGCACAGGTCGGCCCCGGGCGGTCGGTGGTCCGCAAATACGCCAGCCGGCCCGTGGGGGACAGCGCCGGCACCAGCACCTGGGCGGCCGCCGTCTCGGTGTGCTCGGTGCGCACCGCGCCGCTGCCGTCGGCGGCCACCGAGGCCACCGTGCGCGAGTCCAGTGCGGTGCCGGACACCGTGCCCCGTACGAAGAAGAGCCGGGCGCCGTCCGGCGACCAGCAGGGATCGAAGTCCTCCCAGGCGCCGTCCTGGTGCGGCCCGTCCTGGCCGGGCAGCCCGGTCACCCGGGTCAGCCGGCCGGTCCGCACCTCCAGCACCCACAACCGGTACGGGCTGCCGGTCACCGGATCGCCGCCGCGCTCCGAGGCGAAGGCGATCCGGGTCCCGTCCGGCGACCAGGCGGGGCCGCGGTCGTCCCAGGGCCCGTCGGTGAGCTGCCGGAGGCCGGAGCCGTCCGCCGCGAGCGTCCACAGGTGGAAGTTGCCGCCCCGGTAGGCGCAGACCGCGATCCGGCGGCCGTCGGGGGAGTGCACCGGACGGGTGGGTTCCAGATCGGGCGGGGTCAGCGCCACCGCCTCGCCGCCGGCCCGGGGCAGCGACCACAGCACGTTCTGCACCTCGGCGACCAGCCGGTCGCCGGCCGGGGCGAGCGAGGCCGCGCCGTTGGTGGCGGCCGTGAAGGAGAGCGCGCCGCCGGACGCGCCGGCCTCCTGGGCCGACGCGGTCGGGGCGCCGACGGCGACCCCGGCCAGGCCCGCCGTGGCCGCGGCCGACGCCGTGCCCTGCAGAAACCTGCGACGGGAGAGCGGTGCGGCCCGAAAGGGTAAGCCGGCGGGCGCGCCGGGGGTGTTCTCGAATCCGTCCGTGGTGTCCAACGATCCTCCTGTGAACGGGAGTTGCGGCACATGCGCCGGGAAGGAACCGGCTGATCGTGTCACGGCCCGCAGCCGCCCGGCCAACCCCGTCACGCGCGCCCCCTTGGCGCTGCGCCGCCGGGGAGGCAAGAGTGGACGCCGACGACTCGTCAGCCACCGCCCGGCAGTCAGGAGACGACGCCATGCAGCAGGACTTCCACCAGGCCCCGGACGGCGCCCGCATCGCCACCTACACCTGGCTGCCCGAGTCCGGCCGGCCCCGGGCCCTGGTCCAGATCGCGCACGGAGCCGCGGAACACGGCCGGCGCTATGACCGCTTCGCCCGTTTCCTGACCGGCCACGGCTACGGCGTCCTCGCCTCCGACCACCGCGGCCACGGCGCCACCGCCCCGTCCACCGGCGGCCGCGGAGTGGTCGGAGAGGACTCCTGGCGCGCGATCGTCGCCGACCTCAAGGCCCTCGGCGACCACGCGGCCGGCGCCCATCCCGGCACCCCGCTGGTGCTCCTCGGCCACAGCCTGGGCTCGATGCTGGCCCGCGACTACGCCCAGGAGTACGGCGCCGACCTCGCCGGGCTCATCCTCAGCGGCACCTTCCGCACCCTCCCCGGCCTGGACATCGAGGCCGCCACCGCCGAACTCGACGAGGAGATCGCCCGGCACGGCCGGACCGCGCTGTCGTCCTTCATCCCCCGCACCTTCCGCTCGTTCAACGACGCCTTCCCGCACCGCACCGGCTACGAGTGGCTCTCCCGCGACCCGGCCGAGGTGGACGCCTACGTCGCCGACGAGGACTGCGGATTCCCCTTCTGCGCCGGCCTGGCACGCGACTGGGTGCGCGCCATCCGCAAGATCAACGACCCGGCGAACCTGGCCCGGATCCCCCGCGGGCTGCCCGTCCACCTCGCCGTCGGCGACCAGGACCCCTGCCACGCGGGCATGACGCTGGTGCACGAACTGCTGGAGGACTTCCGCTACCTCGGCACCCGCGACCTGACCTGGAAGGCCTACCCGGACGCCCGGCACGAGATCCTCAACGAGACGCACCGCGACGAGGTCCACGACGACCTGCTGGCCTGGCTCGACAAGCACGTCTGAAACCGCCGGTCACGCGGCAAGCACCTCGGAAACCGGCGGTCAGGAGCCGGACGGCAGGAACCCGGCGATCCGCTCCCGCAGGCTGTGCGCGTCCAGGCCGTGCGCCGCCAGATGCTCGTCGAGCCGTCCGTACCGGCGCAGCTCCCGGCGGCCGACGCCGAGCCCCAGCACCCGGTGCGGCCGGTCGGCCAGCGCGTCGTTGGCGAACCGGGTCGAGGTCCCCGCCAGATACGGCTCCACGATCACCACGTCCGAGGCGTCCGCGTCCCCGGTCGCGGCACGCAGCGCCGCGCCGTCGAAGGGCCGCACGGTCGTCGCATAGAGCACGCCGACGTCCAGGCCCTCGGTCGCGGCGAGCACGTTGTCCAGCATCGGGCCGACCGCCACGACCACGCCCCGGCGGCCCTCCCGCACCCGCTGGAAACGGGCGCCCTCCACCGCCCGCGGCGCCTGGTTGACCTGCACCGACAGCCGTACGTACACCTTGTCGTCGCCGGCCGCCGCGGCCTGCCGGAGCAGCGTCTCGGCCTCGTCCGGGTGCCCCGGGACGTGCACGGTCCAGCCGTCGAGGGTGTCGAGGAGGGCGATGTCACCCGGCGACATGTGGGTGAAACCGCCGCTCGGCCAGTCGTACGAGCCGCCGGCGCTCACCAGCACCCCGCCCACGCCCTGGTGGCCGAAGTCCAGCTTCACCTGCTCGAAGGGGCGCTCCACCAGGAAGCTGGCGAAGGTGTGCATGATCGGGCGCAGTCCGGTGAGCGCCAGTCCGCTGCCCACGCCGATCAGCAGCTGCTCCCGGATGCCGACGTTCACCACCCGGTCCGGGTGCCGCCCGGCAGCCGCGGTGAATCCGTCCACGCCGATGTCGGCGAGGACGACCGCCAGCCGGGGATCGTCGTCCAGCAGTTGCGAGGTGACCGAGGCGAAGCGCTCACGCATGGTGTCCATCACGGAAAGCCTTTCTCGAAGCTCTGGTGGTCGGAGGTGGCGCCGGGCGGTCAGGCGCTCTTGGGCTCGACGCGGGCGACCACGGCATGCGGACGGCCCGGGTGTGGAGCGGTGAACGCCTCGTACAGCGCCCGGTGGTCACGGCCGTCCACGGTGGTCACGGACCAGCCCGCGGTCTCGAACCGGGAGGCGATACCGCCGCGCCAGCCATGCGTGGCGGAGGAGTTGTCGATGACCAGGGTGTGCAGCCGCTCCAGGCCCGCGGCCCCCGCGTAGGCCAGCGCTTCGTGGTTGCTGCCCTCGTCCAGCTCGGCGTCCCCGATCAGCACCCATACGGCGGGGCCGGTCCGGCCCTGCGCCCGCAGCCCGAGGGCGGTCCCCACCGCCAGCGGCAGCCCGTGCCCCAGCGATCCGCTGCCGATCTCGACGCCCGGCACCAGCAGCCGGTCGGGGTGGTGGCCGAGCGGCGAGTCGTACGAGCCGAAGCCCGGCAGCCAGTCGACGGGGAAGAAGCCCTTGGCCGCCAGTACCGCGTAGTAGGCCATCGGGCCGTGGCCCTTGGAGAGGAGGAACCGGTCGCGCTCGGGGTCGGTGGCACGCTCGGGGGAGACCCGCAGCACCCGGTCATGGAGCACCCACAGCGCGTCCAGTGTGGAGGTCGCGGCCGGTCCGTGCTTCTCATCGCCCGTCATCAGGCTCATCAGGCCCGGCAGTTGGGTGAAGTCCGGCTGTGCCGGCTCGGTGCCGGCGGTGGTGTGCGTCGTCTGCGTCATGCCACCGAGCGTGCAACCTCAAGCCCGCTTGAGGTCAAGGGCGGTTCAAACCTGCCCGGGGCCGAACGCGTCCTGCTCGATCAGGAGCTTGTCGATCCGGGCCTTGTCCACCCGGTTCGTCACCTCGGCCACCTCCTGCCGGTCCCGCACGCACTTGGCCAGCGTGAACGCCGAGGACACCACGAAGATCAGCCCCAGTGCGAGGAACCCGCGCTCCCAGGGCCCCACCGGCAGCTTGAGGATCCCGATCACCAGGGCCGCCAGCGACAGTCCGAAGGAGATCGCGGCCTGCACGAAGAAGGCCGTCGTCGTCGGCCGCTGAATCGATGGAGTAGTCATGCGCGTAGCGTGGCCGCGCGGTGACGCCGGCGCATGAGTACGGGTACTCATCCTGCCCGGTCCCCTGTCCGTGGCGCTCTGTCGCAAGGTGGCAGCACCGACCCTCTGACATGCGGTATTGTTCTCGTGCACGCCCCAGCCGGGACCTCCCGGCCGGAACGGGCACCGGGACGTGGCGCAGCTTGGTAGCGCACTTGACTGGGGGTCAAGGGGTCGCAGGTTCAAATCCTGTCGTCCCGACCAGCGATTTCTCGTAGGTCGGAAGCCGTCTTCTCGTGAGAGGAGGCGGCTTTTGCGTTGCCCTGGCGCCCGGGCCGGGCCGGGGCGGGGGTGATGGCTCCCCTCGTCACTCAACTCCCGGTTAAGCCCGAGTGTCTTCACTGTCCGTAAGGGGACTGGTGCGGCGTGTTCTTTGCATGACAGGATGAGTTCCGCGGGCCCGGCGGCTTAACCAACCGTTGGGACGTTCGTTGGCGCTGTCGATGGGGGGACGGTAGGCATGGGCGTGGGGGGCGACGGCCGGTCCAAGGAGGCGGGCAATGCGCTCGCGGAGCGGCTCAACCACCTCTTCGCCAACATGCACCCGCCGGGCGCCCCGTACACCAATGCCTACGTCGCCGAGGAGATCAGCGCCGGGACGGAGGAGTACGGCGGGGTCCGGGTCACCGAGCAGTATCTGTCGATGCTGCGCAACGGCAAGCGGACGAACCCGAGTCCGGAGCTGCTCCGCGCGCTGGCCAAGTTCTTCGCGGTGCCGGTGGGTTACCTCCTCGGTGACCTCTCGCAGCCGCAGGCCGCGCGGGTGGAGGAAGAGGTCCGGTTCCTCGCCGCGATGCGGGACCAGCGGGTGCGGGCCATCGCGCTGCGCTCCGTCGGGCTGCCGCCGGAGGTCCAGGACAGCCTGACCACGATCATCTCGCAGTTCCGGCAGCAGATGAACCTGCCGACCGACCCGCCGGAGCAGGGCGGTGACCGGCGCGGTGAGTGACACGGTGGGCACCGTTGAACGCGGCCAGCTCTTCGCCACCTGGCGGCAGGCCGGACACGAGGACGGGACGAGCATGCGAGTGGGGCAGATACGCAGGCGGTGCAAGCGGCTCATCAAGGAGCTCGCGCTGCCCGCCGTCACCGATCTGCGCGGGATGTGCGAGGTCGTCGCGGCCCGGGTGGAGCGGCCCGTGCATCTGGTGCCGATGAGCCTGGGCGGGGTGGTCTCGGGCATGACGGCCGTCACGGACGACGGCTACTGGGTCTTCTACGAGCTGCGCACCTCGCCCTGGCACCAGGCGCACATCGTGCTGCACGAGCTGAGCCACCTCCTGCTGGGGCACGGTCAGGACCCGGCCGTCACCGAGGACGCGCTGAAGATCTGGACCCCCTCGGTCGACGTCGCCACCGCCATGCGCCGGATGGGCCTGACCATGGGTTTCGCCCGGCACCACGGCTACGACAACCTCGCCGAGCGGGAGACCGAGGTGCTCGGCACGCTGCTGATGGAACGGGTCGCGCCGTCGGCCGCGGAACACGAACTCCCGCTGGAGGGACAGGCCGCCGAACTCGCGGCGGCGCTCGGCCCCGCGCTGCAGCACGTACGGCGGGAGCGGGAGCGTTCGGAGGACGGCGGCGCGCGGTCCCGAGCGGCCGGCGGCGGAGAGGGCGCGGGGGCCGCCGGGGGCGAGGACGGGGGACCGCGTGTTTGACGTCATCTATCTGTCGTTCGGGCTGGCCGCCTGGGCGATCGTCGGCTACAAGTCCGTCGCCTGGTTCCGCGACCGCAGCAACACCGACCTCGGGCTGGCCTGTCTGATGACCGGCGGGGTGGCGACGGTCTTCCTGTTCTCCGCGCCCAGCCTCTACCGCGCCTTCGACCGGCTGGTCGGCGTGGCCAACCTCGCCATGGTCTTCCTCTACTCCTCCGTGGTGGTCTTCGCGGCGGGCGCGCTGGTCCTGCTGCTGCGCTGGACGGCGGGTGAGGGCGCGGCGGCCAGGGCACGCGCCCGGGCCCGGGCGCGTGCCGCCGTCGCGGGAGTCGCGGTGCTGTGGGCGGTGGCGATCGCCGGTTTCGCGGTCGGCCGGCCGGACGCCGTCGAGCACCCCCGCGACTTCAGCACCGCGTACACCGACTCGCCCGGAGTCATGCTCTTCCTGGTGCTGTATCTGGCCATCTTCGGCTCCAGCCTGGCCGGCCTGGGGACGCTCTGTCCCCGCTACGCCGCCCGGCTCGGCGGTACGCATCTCGCGCGCGGGCTGCGGGTGCTGGCCGCCGGCTGCTGGCTCGGCCTGGTCTACTGCGCCTGCAAGGTCATCGGCTTCGTCCTCTCCTGGACGGGCCACCCGGCCCTCTGGCTCTCCAACGGGGTGGCGCCACTGAGCGCCTCGGTGGCGGCGCTGCTGGTCCTGGCCGGTTTCGCGCTGCCGGCCGCCGGGCCCCGGGTCGCCGCCTGGCGGCGGCTGCGCCGGCTGTCCCCGCTCTGGCGGACCGTCACCGCGCAGACCCCCGAGGTCACGATGGAGACCTCGGCGTGGTCCGTGCGCTGGCCGTTCGCCGATCTGGAGTGGCGGGCCAACCGGCAGATGGCCGAGATCCGGGACGTCCAGCGCGGGATCCGCCGCCATGTGGAGTCCGACGCGGTCGACATCGCCCGGGAACGCGCCCGCGCGGTCGCTCTCGACGACCGGCAGCTGGCCGCCGTCGCCGAGGCCGCCGCGCTCCGCCGGGGCCTGGAGAACCGCGCGGTGGGCCACGTCCCGGTCCACGGCGCCGACAGCGTGGTGGTCGCCGGCAGCAGCGAACCGGCCGAACTCGCCGCGGAGTACGAACACTTGGCGCTGGTCGCGGACGTCTACCACTCACCGCTCATCGAGACCGTGCTGACCGAACTCCGGCAGCGCAGCGCGGCGGCGCGCGGCTGAGGGGCGGGCGCGGCAACCACAGAGACGGGGTGGCCCGGCACGGGGGTCCGGGCCGCCCGGCACGAAGGACGCGGCACCGGTCCCTGCGGACCGGTGCCGCTGCCCGTTCGGCTGCTCGCCCGGATGCGGTGCCGTTCGCGTGCGGGACCGTTCGCGTACCGGGCCCCACTCGTACCCGGCCCGGCCCGGCCTGGCCCGTACCCGGCCCGGCCCGTACGCGGGTGCTGCCGGACGGCGCACGGCAGCAGGTGGCCCGCCGCCGGCGCCCTACAGTCGGATCATGCAGAACACCGCCGAGACCGCCCCCCACGCGCCCATCGACGTCACACCCCTGCTCGACGACCCGCACGCCGCCTACGCGGCACTGCGCGAGGCCGGGCCGGTGCACCGGATCACCGGGGCCGACGGGCAGCCCGCCTGGCTGGTCACCCGCTACGACGACGTCCGCCGGGCGCTGGCCGACCCGCGGCTCTCCCTGGACAAGCGGCACGCCGCCCCCGGCGGCTACCGCGGCTTCACCCTGCCGCCCGCCCTCGACGCCAACCTCCTCAACATGGACCCGCCGGACCACACCCGTATCCGCCGGCTGGTGAACAAGGCGTTCACCCCCGCCCGGGTGGAGGCGCTGCGGGCGCCCGTACGGCAGGTCGCGGAGGAGCTGCTGGACGCGATGGAGCGGCGCGGCGGCCCGGCGGACCTGCTCGCCGACTACGCGGGACCACTGCCCATCACCGTGATCTGCGATCTGCTCGGCGTCCCCCACAAGGACCGCCGGGACTTCCTGGCCTGGTCCGACGCGCTGATCACCCCGGACCCGACCCGGCCGGAGCTGATGCGGCAGGCGATCGGCGCGATGCGGGAGTTCTACACCGGGCTGATCGCGGCGAAGCGCGCCGAGCCGGGCGACGATCTGCTCTCCGACCTGGTCGCGGTCCGGGACGACACGGACGGCGGCGACGGCGCCGGGGGCGGTGACCGGCTCACCGAGGACGAGCTGACCTCGCTCGCCTTCCTCATCCTCTTCGCCGGCTACGAGAACACCGTCCACCTCATCGGCAACGCCGTGCTCACCCTCCTCGACCACCCCGAACAGCTTCAGGAGTTGCAGCGGAATCCGGCCGAACTGCCGGCGGCCGTTGAGGAGTTCCTCCGGTACGACGGACCGTCCCCGCTCGCCATCCGCCGGTTCCCCACGGAGGACGTGGAGATCGGCGGGGTGCGGATCCCGGCGGGCGAGAGCGTCCTGCTGGCGATCGCTTCCGCGAACCGCGATCCGGCCCGATTCCCTGACCCGGACCGGCTGGACCGCGGCCGGGAGCTCTCCGGGCACCTCGCACTGGGCCACGGCATCCACTACTGCCTCGGCGCGCCGCTCGCCCGGATGGAGGCCGTCACCGCGCTCCAGGCGCTGCTCGCCCGCTTCCCGAAGCTCCGACTGGCCGTCCCGCGAGGGGATCTGCGGCACCGTCCGGCCCTGCGTTCGCGTGGCCTGATTTCGCTGCCCGTCGCCTGGTAATCGAGAAACGAACACGTTTTTGAGGCGTAACCGTTCGCCAATGAGGTAGAAAGGTTCTTGAGCCCGCCCGGTGTGCATCCCCCGTCGCACCGGGCGGGCCTTCCTTTGCAGCTGTTGCAGATGCGACAGCCCGGCCCGCGCCACGCCGCGATGGCCCGACTGGCTCAACCGCGCTGCACACGGCCGCCGCGCTCCGTAGCGTGACGGCATGGCATGTGACCCAGCTGTACCGAAGAAGGCAGCCGCAGTGGCGCTGCTCGCCGCCGCCGGTGTCGCGCTGACCTGCATACCGGCCGCGGCGAAGGGGCCGACGTACCGTCAGCCCGCCGGGGCCGCGACCGGGGTGCGCACCGTCACCGCCCCCGGCACACCGCAGCTGCCCGGCGGGCTGTCCGCGCTGTCGTGGATGGTGGCCGACGCGGAGACCGGCGCCGTACTCGCCGCCAAGGACCCGCACCGCAAACTCGCCCCGGCCAGCACCCTCAAGACACTGTTCGCGGTCACCGTCCTGCCGAAGTTCCGGTCGAGCACGGTCCGCCGGGTCAGCTCCGCCGACCTCGCCGGCGTCGGCGCCGGCAGCAGCCTCGTCGGCGTCCAGCAGGGCCGCCGCTACACCGTGGCCGACCTCTGGCGCGGCGTCTTCCTGCGCTCCGGCAACGACGCCGTGCACGTCCTCGCCGCGATGAACGGCGGCTGGCAGGCCACCGCCCACGAGATGCAGCAGACCGCCCGGAAACTCGGCGCGCACGACACCACCGTCAAGTCCCCCGACGGCTACGACGCGCCCGGCCAGGTGTCCTCCGCGTACGACCTGACCGTCTTCGCCCGCGCCGGGCTGGCCAACGACGACTTCGCCCGCTACTGCGGCACCGCCCGCGCCACGTTCCCCGGCGCTAGCGGCACCATCCCGATCGAGAACACCAACCGCCTGCTGTCCGGCTCGCACGGCGTGCTGCGCTACCCGGGCATCATCGGCGTCAAGAACGGCTACACCAGCAAGGCCGGCAACACCCTGATCGCCGCCGCCCGCCGGAACGGCCGCACCCTGCTGGTCACCGTCCTCAACCCGCAGTCCCAGGTGGCCAACGGCGTCTACAAGGAAGCCGGTTCGCTGCTGGACTGGGGCTTCCGCACGGAGAGCGGCACCCAACCGGTGGGCACCCTGCACACCCTCCGCGCCGCCCACGACGGTGCCGCCCCGCTCCGCCCGGTGGCCGCCCGCCTCCCCGGCCCCGAACGCCGCGACGCTTCCGCCGCGTCCTCCGCCCTCGTCCTCGGGGCGGGCGGCGCCGGCCTCGCGACATACGGGCTGGGCGCCCTGCTCGCCCGGTGGCGGCGGGAACCGGCCCCCGCCGGCGGCCGGCGCCGGGAGGGCGGAGGGGCCGGGTAGCCGGACCCTAGGCCCCGGCCCGGCCTCCGCCGGCCCGCAGCCGGGGCGCGGTCTCCGCCGCCGGCACGGGCCACGGACCGGCCGCCCCGTTCCCGGCGGCCGGCCCACCGGCCAGCCGCCCGGTCAGCCCGTCCGCCCAGGCCAGCAGCCCCGCGACGTCGATCCCGTAAGGGGCGGCCGCCGCGTACGGCGCGATCGCCCCCGCTCCCCGCTCCAGCAGGGCACTACCGCCCACCGCATTGCCGCGCGCCGCATGGGTGAGGCCCACCGCGAGCTGGGCCAGCCCGCGCCACAGCTCGCGTTCCGCCTCCGGCGCCGCCTTCCACGCGTCCTCCAGCACCTCATGGGCGTGGAACGGCATCCCGGCGTCCAGCAGCCGCTGCGCCTCGGCCAGGGCCTCCGCGGGCGTCCGCGTCACCCCTTCGGGCTGGCGGGCCACGCCCGGCGCGCCGTACGGCAGCGGC
The DNA here is from genome assembly GCF_040640655.1 of Streptomyces sp. NPDC021749. Taxonomy (NCBI): domain Bacteria; kingdom Bacillati; phylum Actinomycetota; class Actinomycetes; order Kitasatosporales; family Streptomycetaceae; genus Streptomyces; species Streptomyces sp. NPDC021749. The sequence goes on from NZ_JBFACE010000007.1 coordinate 181,785, forward strand.
CGGCCCAGACCGTCCCGCGGCCGGGCGTTCCGGGCCCGGCCCTCGTCGTCCCGGTCCCGGCGCCGGGCGCCGGCCCCGGAGACGGCCCGCGGATCCGTCCGGCTCGGCTCCTCCGGTCCGCCGGCACCGGCGCCGCAGTGCTCGCACACGTCACTGCCGGGCCGTTCGCGGATCCGGCCGCAGGCGTCGCACACCCGGTCCAGCCAGCACGCCGGGTCGCCGCCCTCGTCATGGGTGTCGTTCACGCTTCGATTGTGCGCCGGGCGGTCCCGGCGCGTCGTGGCGGGGTACGGGCCTGCGCACCCCGCGCCGGGACGCCTCCCGCCCGCGTCAGACCGCCTCGGCCTCGTAGAAACACAGATGGTCCTTGATCTGCGCGACCTCGGCGTGCGGCTCCGGGTAGGCCCAGGCGACGTCCTCGGGGCCGTCGGTCAGCGACCAGTAGGAGGCGGTGCCCTTGAAGGGGCAGACCGTGTGCGTCCCGGACGGGGTGAGCAGGTCCATCCGGACGTCCTCGGGCGGGAGGTAGTACCGCACGGGGTAGCCCGTCTCGGACAGCCGCAGCGGCCGGTGGCTCTCGGCGACCAGCCGGCCGTCGATCTCCACGCGGACGTGGTCGGTGCCCTGGGTGACGTCGATGCGGTGGCCGTGGGTGGCGCTCATGACCGGCTCTCCTTCGTAGGGGCCTGCACGGGGTGGGGATGCGGGGTCCGCAGGGGCGCGGGCTCCCGTCGTGGTGATACGGGGTCCGCAGGGGCGCGGGCTCCCGTACCGTCCAGGATCGCACCGGGGCCGCGGGGCCGGCCCCCGGCACGCCCCGCTCCACCTCCCGGATCCCGCACCTCGCCCACTCTGCCGCCGGCGCAACGGGCCCGGCCGGCCGCTCGCGGGCCGGCCGGGCAGCGGTGCTGCCCGCCGGACCGGTGGACGTGCAGCCGGAACGGCTCCTCCGTCGCCACCGGCTCTCCGGACGGCCCGCCCACGAACCTCTCGGGCAGCGGCCGCAGTTCGCTGCCGTCCACGCCCAACACAGCCGTACGGACGGTGACTTCATTGCCGCAGGCGGCCTCACGGAGGTTCCCGCAGGCCCCCGGCGCCGGTGGTGCACCACTGCCGGCGGTAGGGCTCGTGCGGTCGCCCCACGGCGGGGGAGCGGGCCGCCTGCGCCCGCAGGCCGAGCCGGACCAGCCGGTGGCGGCGCTGCGGCTCGGTGCGCGGGGTCTGCGGCGCGCTCAGGTGCAGCAGCTCCGCGCGGGCGTCCGGAGTCGCCGCCGGGCCCGCCGCACGGCGCTCGGTGTCCTCGTCCCCGCACCACCGCACGGCCGCCTCCGGCAGCTCGTCACGGCCCGGGAAGTGGTCGTGCACGGCGGCCGGGCTGGTGCCGCAGGTGGTGGGCGATGTCGGCGACCCGTACGCCGTGCACGCCGTGCTCGGCGATCAGCCCCGGCCGGTCTCCCGGACCGTCTGCGACGGCCGGCCGCCGCCCTCGGGGACGGCCGCCGACGCACGCTCCGCCGGGGTGCGCCGCTCCGGGGCGCCGAGCGGCCGGCCGGTGTCCACCCCGCCGATGTCGGCGGTCCGCACGATCTCGGCGAGCGGGAAGCGCCGGGTGCCGCCCGGCGACCGGGACGGCTTCGACGGGTCCGTCACGACCCGGCGGGGAACTCCAGGTGGCTGACGCCGAGCCGACCGAGCACCTCCCGGACACGGCCGGTAACCGCACCGATGTCGTCGGTGATCCGGTCCGCGGCGTCATCGGAGCCCGGGCCGGGGCATCCTTCATGCCCCCTGCGGTGTCCTTCATGCCCCCTGGGGTGTCCTTCATGGCCCGGGACCCTCACAGCCGTGGTGAGGACATCGCAAGGCCCGGGACGGGGCGCAGGAGCCGAAATGCGCAGTTCACGGCCACTTTCGCGGGGCGGTGAGGAGAGAACTGACCAGAGCGTCAGTCGCCCGGGCGGGGAGGCCGGCCCCGTGCGACGAAAAGGGCTGGACGCGCCGTAAACCGGGTGAATGTGGCAAAGTGACGACATGGCTGACCGGGGAGCGAAGCGCCCCACCGTGTCGGTGCCGGACGACTGGCCCGCCCACCCGGACCTGACCCTGGCCCTGAACGGCATGGGCGGCTTCGACTGGGACCTCGACAGCGGGCTGATGCACATGGACCCGCCCGCCCTTGAGGTCTTCGACATGCGCCCGTCCGAGTACGACGACCGCCCGGAAACGCTCAACGCCCGGGTCCCCGGCCACGAGGCCGCCCGGCTGGACGCCCTGGTCGCCCGGGCGCTCAAGGACGGCAGCGACTCCTACGGCGCCTACTTCCGGGTCCGCCTCCGCAACGGGGAACTGCGCTGGACACACAGTCAGGGCAGCATCCGCCGGGACAGCGCCGGCCGCCCCCGCCGCATCATCGGCGTGGTCCGCGACGCCAGCCACGAGTACACCCATGCGGCCGAGCGGCTCGCCGTCGACGAGGAGCGCCGCCGGCACACCAACGTCGTCGAACGCACCACCGCCGCCCTGGCCCACGCCCGGACCGTCGGCGAGGTCATCGCCGTCCTCGCCGGCGAAGAGGGCCTCAACCGGCTCGGCGCCGAGAACATCATCCTCGGCCTCGTCGAAGCCGGCCGGATCCGACTGGTCTCGGAGGGCAAGGCCGGCAGCTTCGTCCCCGACCTCGAATACACCCGGGTCGGTGACGAATTCCCGATGAGCCGGGTCGTCCGCACCCTCACCCCGCGCTACGTCCGCAGCCGGGACGAGTTCAAACGCGAGTACCCCCGGCTCTGGCCCGCCATCGAACCCCTCGACGTCCACTCCGCTGCCTACCTCCCGCTGATCGCCCAGGGCCGCCCCATCGGCGTCATCGGCCTCTTCTTCGAGCGCGAGAGCGAGTTCCGCGACCAGGAACGCAACGTCCTGGTCGCCCTCGGCAGCAGCATCGCGCAGAGCCTGGCCCGCGCCATGCTTTACGACCAGGAACACGACCTGGCCGCCGGCCTCCAGCAGGCCATGCTGCCGCGGCGGATCCCCGGCGTGCCCGGCGCCCAGATCGCCGTCCGCTACCGCTCCGCCCGCATGGGCCGGGACATCGGCGGCGACTGGTACGACGTGATCTCGCTGCCCAACGGCCGGGTCGCCGCCGTCGTCGGCGACGTCCAGGGCCACGACACCCAGGCCGCCGCCCTCATGGGCCAGCTGCGGATCGTCCTGCGCGCCTACGCCGCCGAAGGGCACGCCCCCGCCACCGTCATGGGCCGCGCCTCCGCCTTCCTCAACGAACTCGACACCGACCGCTTCGCCACCTGCACCTACGTCGACGCCGACTTGAGCACCGGCGCCGCCAGGATCGTCCGGGCCGGCCACATCGACCCCCTGCTGCGGCACGCCGAGGGCATGTGCCGGCTGCTGCCGGTGCCCGGCGGACTGCCGCTGGGCATCGCCTCCGAATTCCGGCGGCTGGACTACCCCGTCACCACCGTCCAGCTCGCCGCCGGCGACACCCTCGTCCTGTGCACCGACGGCATCGTCGAACAGCCCGGCGCCGACCTCGACGACGGCATGCGCCACCTCGCCCGGGAGATCCGCGACGGGCCGCAGGACGTCCAGCAACTCGCCGACCGCCTCTGCGAAGCGGCCGGCGAACGCACCAACGAGGACGACATGGCGCTGCTCCTGCTGCGCCGGCTGGGTGCCCCCGAACACGACACCGTCGGACGGTTCCGGCAGCACATCGCCCCCGCCGACCCGGACGGCCTGTCCGCCGCCCGGCACATGATCCGGTCCGCGGTCCGCGCCTGGGGAGCGGCCGAACGCTCCGAGGAGATCGAGCTGGTCGCCGACGAACTGATCACCAACGCCCTGCTGCACACCGACGGCGAGGCCGTGGTCAACATCCGGATGCCGCACAGCGTCGGACGCCGGCTGCGGCTGGAGGTCGAGGACCGGTCCAGCAGCCTGCCCCGCCGCCGCGAACCGGGCGAGGCCGGCGTCTCCGGCCGCGGCCTGCTCCTCGTCGACCGGCTGGCGGATGTCTGGGGTGTGGAACCGCGCGGCGGCGGAAAGTGCGTATGGTGCGAGTTCAACTGCCCCTGACCGGGACGGTGGTCCCTCCCAGCGTCGGCTGGGGGAGGGTCCGGCCGCCCCGGCAACCGACGGGGAACGGTCGCCGAGGGATCGGCATGGTCGAGTGAGGACGGCTCTATGACATCGCGGGCTGCACAACAGCGCGAGGAAGCCCGGCAGTTGACGGCGCGCCTGGAGGCCGAAGGCGTCCGCAACATCGCGCTGACCTGGGTCGACAACGCGGGCATCGCACGGGTCAAGACCGTGCCGGCCCAGCGGCTCGCGGCCACCGTCGCCCGCGGCGTCGGCATGTCACCGGTCTTCGACGTCTTCACCTCCGACGACACCATCACCGAGTCCGAGCACCTCGGCGGACCCGACGGCGACCTGCGGCTCTTCCCCGACCTGGACCGCGTCACCGTCCTCGCCGCCCAGCCCGGCTGGGCCTGGGCCCCGGCCGACCGCTACGACCAGCTCGGCCGGCCGCACCCCGCCTGCCAGCGGCAGTTCGCCCGGCGGATGACCGAACGCGCCACCGCCGCCGGCCTGGAGGTGCGGATGGGCTTCGAAACCGAATGGGTGGTCACCCGCGCCCCCGAAAGCCACCGCCCCGGCACCACCGACACCTTCGCCCCCCTCGACTACCCCTGCGCCGGGCCCGCCTACGGCATGACCCGCGTCGTCGAACTCTCCGACTACCTCCGCGATGTCACCGAGGCCCTGACCGTCCAGGGCATCGACGTCCTCCAGCTCCACCCCGAATACGCCCCCGGCCAGTTCGAGCTCACCACCGCGCCCGGCGACCCGGTACGCGCCGCCGACGACGTCGTCCTGGTCCGCGAGACCCTCCGCGCGGTCTCCGCCCGGCACGGCCTGCGCGCCTCCTTCGCCCCCTCGGTCGTCGCCGGCCAGGTCGGCAACGGCTGCCACCTCCACCTCGGCCTCTACCGCGACGGCCGCAGCCTGCACCGCACCCCCGACGCCGCACACGGCCTCGCCCCGGACGCCGCGGCCTTCCTCGCCGGCATCCTCGGCACCCTGCCCGCCCTGCTCGCCATCGGCTGCCCGTCCCCCGCCAGCTACCTCCGGCTGCAACCCTCCCGCTGGGCCGGCGTCTATCAGTGCTGGGGCGTCGAGAACCGCGAGGCCGCCCTGCGGCTCGTCCCCGGCGCGCCCGACGACCCCGACGGCGGCCACGCCGAGGTCAAGACCTTCGACGCCGCCGCCAACCCCTACCTCGCGGTCGGCGCGGTGATCGCCGCCGGACTGCACGGCATCGACACCCGGGCCGCCCTCCCGGAACCCCAGAGCGGCGACCCCGGCATCCTCGGCGTCCGCGAACGGGCCCGGCGCGGCATCGTCCGCCTCCCCGCCACCCTCACCGAGGCCACCGACCGGCTGGAGAAGTCCGCACCGCTCCGCGAGGCGCTGGGCGAGGTGCTGCACGGCGCCGTCCTCGCGGTCCGGCGCGCCGAGGAGGCGCACTTCACCGAGAGCACCGACGAGGAGATCGCCGCCGCCACCCGCTGGCGCTGGTGATGCCCACGCCCGCCCCGGGGAGCGGCACCCGCTTCGACGACGGCCTGCCGCCCTTGGTGGACCACCACTGCCACGGCGTGCTCCGCCACGAACCCGACGCCGCGGCGTTCGCCTCGTACCTCACCGAATCGGACCGGCCGCCCGCGGCGGGCACCACCCACTTCGACACCCAGACCGGCTTCGCGGTCCGCCGCTGGTGCCCGCCGCTGCTCGACCTGCCCGCCCACTGCCCGCCCGAGCACTACCTCGCCCGCCGCCGCGAACTGGGGCCCGAGGAAACCCGCCGGCGGCTGCTCGGCGCCACCGGCATCGGGGCCTACCTCGTCGACACCGGGCTGCCCGGCGACCTGACCGGACCCGATGACACCGCCGCGGCCGGCGGCGGCACCGGCCACGAGGTCGTACGGCTGGAAACCCTCGCCGAACGCACCGCCGCCGCGACCGGCGACGGGGCCACGGCCGCCGACGCCGAGGAGTTCACCGATGCGCTCGCGCGCGCCGTCCAGGACGCCGCGCGCACCGCCGTCGCCTTCAAGACCGTCGCCGCCTACCGCCACGGACTCGCCCTCGCCCCCGAACCGCCCACCGCCGGCGCGGTGCACACCGCCGCGCGTGCCTGGCTGGCCGCCGGCGCCGGCCGCCTCACCGACCCGGTCCTGCTCCGCCACCTCGTCGCACTGGCCGTCGCCACCCGCCGCCCGCTGCAGATCCACACCGGCTTCGGCGACCCCGACCTCCGGCTCGACCACGCCGACCCGGCACTCCTCACCGGCCTCGTCCGCGCCACCGCCGGCACCGGCACCGACCTCGTCCTGCTGCACTGCTACCCGTACCACCGGCAGGCCGCCTATCTGGCGAGCGTCTTCCCCCACGTCTACGCCGACGTCGGCCTCACCCTCACCCACACCGGCCCCCGCGCGACCGCCGTCCTCGCCGAGTTCCTCGAACTCGCCCCCTTCGGCAAACTGCTCTTCTCCACCGATGCCTATGGCCTGCCCGAGCTCTACGTCGTGGGCAGCGCCCTGTTCCGCACCGCACTGGCGGAGGTGCTGGGCGGCTGGACGGCGAGCGGCGCATGGTCGTCGGACGACGCCCGCCGGGTGGGCGCCATGCTCGCCGCGGAGAACGCCCGCCGGGTGTACGGCCTGGGGGCGGCGGGGCGGGCGCGGTAAGGACCGTACGGCCCGAGCGCCACTTCCGCCCTGCCGTCGGGCGCCTGTCGTGCTCATGCTTTACTGCGCCGCGTGTCCCCTACAACAACCTCCGGCGAGACCTCCGACGAGACCTCCGGCGAGACGCCCGGGCAGACCACCGGGCACACCCCCGGCACTCGTCCGGACAAGGGCGGAAAGCCCTGGCATTCCCGCATATTCGCCGACCTGACCCCCCTGCGCACCTCGGCCGACTACCGCCGCCTGTGGTGCGGCAACACCGTCTCCTGGATGGGCCAGCAGATGACCGCCCTCGCGGTCTCGCTGCAGGTCTACGCCATCACCCGGTCCACCTTCTCGGTCGGACTGGTGGGCCTGTGCTCGCTCGTCCCGCTGGTCGTCTTCGGCCTCTACGGCGGCGCCATCGCCGACACCGTCGACCGCCGCACACTCGGCCTGTACAGCGCCGCCGGCGCCACCGCGATGTCCCTCACCCTGGCCGCCGCGGCGCTCGCCGGATACCACCGGGTCTGGCTGCTCTACACCGTCGTCGCCCTCCAGGCCGTCTGCTTCGCGATGAACTCCCCGGCCCGCACATCGATGATCCCCCGGCTGCTGCCCACCGAACAGCTGCCGGCCGCCAACGCGCTCAACTCCCTGACCAGCAACCTCGGTCTGATGGGCGGCCCGATGCTGGGCGGCGTCATCGTCGGCCTGTGGGGCTACCAGGCCGCGTACCTGATCGACGTCGCGGCCTTCAGCGGCGCGCTCTACGCGATGTGGCGCCTGCCGTCCATGCGCCCCGACCAGGGCGAGGGCCCGCGGCGCCGCGCCTCCGTCCTCGACGGCCTGCGCTTCCTCGCCACCCGCCCCAACCTGCGGATGACGTTCTTCTCCGACCTGGCGGCCATGGTGCTGGCCCAGCCGCGCGCCCTGTTCCCCGCCGTCGCGGTGCTGTGGTTCGCCGGCGACGCCAAGACCGTCGGCCTGCTCGTCGCCGCGCCCGCGGTCGGCGCCGTCCTCGGCGGACTGTTCTCCGGCTGGCTCGGCGGCATCCGCCGGCACGGCCTGGCCATCCTGCTCGCGGTCGCCGCCTGGGGCGCGGCCATCGCCTGCTTCGGGCTCTCCCGGAACCTGTGGCTCGGCCTGTTCTTCCTCGCCGTGGCCGGCTGCGCCGACACCGTCTCGATGGTCTTCCGCAGCACCATGCTTCAGGCCGCCACCCCGGACGCGATGCGCGGCCGCCTCCAGGGCGTCTTCATCGTCGTCGTCGCCGGCGGCCCCCGCCTCGGCGACTTCCTCGCCGGCTCGGTCTCCGACCTGACCACCCCCGCCACCGCGGTCATCGGCGGCGGCCTGGCCTGCATCCTGACCGTCACCGCGCTCGGCCTCGGCCGCCGCGCCTTCGCGAGGTACGACGCGCGCGATCCGCAGCCCTAGCGACGGGCGGGGGAGGGGGCCGGGGGGCCGGCGGATGCCGGCCGCCGCGCTCGTCGCCCCGTGCGTGCGGAAGTCGCCCCGTACGTGCGGAAGTCCCCTCGTACGAGGGCGAGTTGGTGGCCGGTGTCTACGAGGTCGGTCGGCGGCCGGTGTCCACGAGGTCGGCCGGCGTCCGGTGGTCCGCTGTGGCGGAGGTCAGCCCAGCACGCCGGCCAGGGACCGGGTGAGTACGGCGTCGAACCGGTCGCGGGGAGGGTCGTCGGGCGGGGCGGCGGCGAGCAGGGCGGTGATGCCGGGGTGATGTCCCGCAGCGGCGACGTGGCGGAGGTAGGCGGACCGGCGCGCGGCGCCGGTGTCCGCGGCAGCCGTTTCGTTCTGGACGAACAGCGCGGTCAGGCCGCCGAGGAGGGCGAACGCCTCCAGTTTGCGGGCGGGGTCGGCCGGGTGGTCGGCAAGGACGACGAGCACGTGCTCCAGTAGGTCGACCCCGTGCGGGCCGAGGGTGGGGCGGCTGATGACCATGCCGGGCAGCCACGGGTGGCGACGCATGATCTGCCGGGCCTGGCGGGCGATGGCGAGCAGGTCGGCCTGCCAGTCACCGCTGGGTGCGGGCAGGTCGTATTCGCTCGCCGTGCTGTCGGTCATCAGGTCGAGCAGGTCGTCGCGGGTGGCCACGTAGCGGTAGAGCGAGGCCGCGCCGGTGCCCAGGACCGATGCGAGGCGGCGCATGGAGACGGCCGCCACGCCCTCGCGGTCGGCCAGTTCCACCGCGGCGGCGGTGATCTCGGCGCGGCTGCGCTCGGCCGGGCGCCCGACCGACGCCTGCTCCGGCCGCATCCAGATCACCGGTTCCTGCTGTCCTGCCACTGCCACCTCCCGTGTTGCCGCCAGCCTATCCATCGCATACGTTGTTCGCATACGTCGTTCGCGAACACTGTTTGCGAACTTTGCTCGCGAAGGAGAGGGGTGCCATGCCGCGCTACGCACACAATGGCCAGATCCGGATTGCCTTCGAGGACCTGGGCGGAGCGGGCGGCGAACCGCTGCTGCTGGTCATGGGGCTCGGAACCTCGCGGTTCTGGTGGCCGGACGCGCTGGTGGGCGACCTGGTACGCCGTGGCTTCCACGTCGTGGCCTACGACCAGCGCGACGCCGGCCAGTCCACCCGCCTGCCGGACCGCCGCGTCGGCTCACCGATCAAGGCCCTGCTGTACCGCGAGGCCCCGGCCTACCGCGCCGAGGACCTCACCGACGACGCGGTCGCCGTCCTCGACGCCCTCGGCTGGCAGCGGGCGCACGTCTTCGGCCATTCGTTGGGCGGACTCGTGGCACAGCGGATGGCGATCCGTCACCCGGAACGGGTGCTGAGCATCACCACCTCCTCGGCCGTGCCCAGTGACACGAAGGGCCTCGGCGTCCTGCGGTACGTGCGCCCGGCGCCGCTGCCCCGCCTGGCCCGGCTGAACCACCCGCGGACCCCGGAAGGCGACCTGGCCCTGGCGGTGGCCGTGGCCCGCATCCTGGCCGCGCCCGGACGGCACGTCGGCGCGTCCGACGTGCGCGAGTTCGTGGACAAGGAAGCCGCGCACGGGATCGCCAGCTTCCGCGACGACAAGGCGCAGAGCCGCCAGATCGGCGCGCCATGGCACGGCGGACCGCTCGCCCGGATCACCGCACCGACCCTGGTGCTGCACGGCGAGCAGGACCCGCTGCTACGCGTGGCGGCCGCACGCCACATCGCCGCCGCCGTCCCCGGCGCCCGGCTGCGCACCCTGCCCGGAGTCGGCCACTTCCTCACCCGTGACGCCTGGACCGGCTACGCCGACGAACTGGCCGCGTTCGCCGGCCGGGCTAACAGGTGACCACCGCCCGGAGCGGCGGCCCGCGACCGCGGCCCTGAGACTCCGGAGAGGCGGCCCGCGACCGCAGCCCTGAGACGTGGTCCGGGTGGGTGGGGGGAAGGCCGTACGGGATGTGCGAACAGATCCCGTAGGGGATCCGCGAGCCCCCTGCTGGGCCTCAACGCCGGAGACAGGGGCGGTATTCCCGCGTCGGATCCCGCTGCAGCAGGTGTGATGTCGGATCCTCCTGCAGCAGGTCTGCTGTCAGACCCCCTACAACAGCTGCGGTGCCAGATCCCCCTACCGCAGGTGTGGTGCAGCAGGTGCGGTGTCAGGCCTCTCTACAGCAGTTGCGGGGTGAGGTCCGGCTCTTCGAAGCCGGCGTCGTCGAACGGGTACAGCGGGCGGCGGATCCTGTGGTGGCCGAGCCGGAGGAGGTCCTGGTCGACGCCGCCGGGGGTGAGGGCGAGGAGCCAGTCGGCGGCCATGGCGTACAACTCGGGTTCCAGATAGCCGATCTTGACGACGACGAGGTCGTGGTCGAGCGGGTTGACGGAACCGAAGTCGGCGCGGGTGTGGAACGGGGTGCGCCGCTCGGTCAGGATCACCGTCACCCCGCCGCGGGTGACCGCCGCCCGCCGGCCGCCCCCGTCGTACGCCGGGTTGCCGCGCGGTGCGCCCGGGGCGGGCCGCGGGTCCTCCAACGCCGTGACGGTGCCGGTCAGTTCGTACGGAGCGGCGTGCGGACCGGTGCCCGCGCTGAAACAGCCGCCGACCCGCACGGTCACCTCGGCGCCCGGCCCGGCGGCGAAGCACGCGGCGACCGCCGCCGGGTCGGTGAGGCCCGGGTGCACCGCGCTGCACCGGCCGCTCGCCAGGTCCTCGTGCGCCAGCAGCCGCCCGAGCATGTACGCGAGGTCGCCGGCGCCGCCCGCGGTGGGGTTGTCGCCGGAGTCGCTGATCAGGAACGGCCGGGCGGACGAGGCCACCGCCCGGGCGATGCAGTCGTCGGCGTCGCCGGTCGGGCCGACGAAGGCGAAGTCCCGGCGGGCGTCCCAGTACGCGCGGGCCAGCGCCCCGGCCTGGTCGAGGGCGAGCGCGGGATCGTCCGCGGTGACGACCACGGCGGCCCGGCAGCGTTCCTCGTCGGCCCAGGCGTACCCGACCCAGAGCGCCGCGTCGACGATCCCGTCGAGCGCCTCGACGGTCGCCAGCCGGCCGTAGAGCGACGCGGCCGGTTCGAGGCGGGTGCTGGTCTTCTCGCCCGGGAGGAGCACCGGGATCTGCACCCATGCGCGGTGCGGGCGGCCCTTCCCGGAGACCAGCCGCGCGACGAGGTTGCGGGCGGCCCGCTCCCGGGTTTCCCAGGCGTCCTCGTGCGGCGCCATCCGGTGCGCGGTCAGCAGGTCGAGGTGCTCGGCGAACCGGCGCGAGACATTGCCGTGCAGGTCCATGGCGGCCGAGATCAGGGTGTCGGGCCCGGTCGCGGTGCGTACGGCCGCGGTCAGGTCCGCCTCGGCGTCGTCCATCCCGACGACGCTCATCGCGCCGTGGATGTCGAGGACCAGGCCGTCCAGCGGCCCGGACTCCCTTGTCCGGACGGTGAGTTCGGACCGGATGCGGTCGTAGGTGGCACGCTCGACCGGACCGCCGGGCACCGCGACGGCATGCACCAGGGGAACCCACTCGACCGCCCGGGAGAGCTCCCCGTCCGGCCGGGTCCAGGTGTAGCGGTCCAGCAGTTCGCGCCCCCGGGTGACGCGGAAGTCGTCGTACGTCGAGCGGTGCGGGCAGAACTGGCTGGACTCGATGGCCATACCGCCGATGCCGATGCGCAGCGGTCGACCGGTCGTCGCTGGGAGCATGCGGGCTCACTTCCCTGGGGTAGCGGGTTCCCTGAAGGCGTCTCTGCGTGGCGGGCGTTCGCCGAGGTACGGGCGCTGCCCGCGTGACAGGCATGGCCCACGTGGCAGGCGTGGCCCGCGCGACAGGCTTGGCCCGCGCGACAGGCTTGGCCCGCGCGACAGGCTTGGCCCGCGGGACGGGGGTCGACTGGGGGGCGGGGCACGGCGTGCGGCATTCCGCTCAGTACGGCGTGGCCGGCGCCCAGCAGTCCCGCGTCCGGGCCGCAGGCCGCGCGGGGTCGAGGGTGAGTTCGCCGCGAGCGCGAGGACAAGCGCGGCGGAACCGGGCGGCTCCTCGGGGGTGGTCATGGGAGCGCGCCTTTCGCCTGGTCGGAGCCGGGGGAGAGGGAGGCGGGTACTGCCCCTGGCCGGCAGTGCCCCGCGGACTTCCTACGGACTTCCTACGGACTTCCCGCGGACTTCCCGCGGACTTCCCGCGGGGTTCCTGCGGACTCCCCGCCGAGTTCCTGCAGACTTCCCGCGGACTCGTGCGGAACGAGTTCCCGGCTTCCTTCGGCGCGCTTCCTTCGCCACCAAAGCAACCCTCCGTCCCAACTCGCCGACAGTAGAGCGCAGTCGGGCCGGTTCCGCCAGGGTCTTGACTTCTTTTCGCGGCCGTCCGTACGTTGCTCGCACCCTTCCACCGGCCCGACCTCCCGGAGGCAGTATGGGCCCGCGCAGGACACGAACTCCCGCGCCCGTCAAGCGAATTGGCCGGGGCGGGCGAGCCGGCCGCCTCTTGGTCGCCGTCCTGCTCGGTATCGCCGCACTGGTCGGCTGCGGCCCGCCTGGCAACGTTGTCACCGAGCTGGGACCCACCGGCGGCGTGCCCGTCGACGGCGGGACCGCCACCATGGCGCTGCCGCCCGCCTCCACCCCCAACTGGATCTTCCCCATCGGCGCCCCCGGCTATCTGGCCTCCTACAACAGCGCCATCCAGGACCTGCTGTTCCTGCGGCTCTACCTGCCCGAGAAGAAGGGCGACGGACTGACCCTGGACTCACCCCGCGGCCTCGCGGAGAAACCCCGCTACGGCGACCGGAACCGCACGGTCAGCATCACCCTGAAAAAGGGCTACCGCTGGTCGGACGGGCATGCCGTCACCACCCGCGACGTGAAATTCTGGTTCGATCTGATCAAGGCCAACAAGCAGGAATGGGCCGGGTATTCGCCGAAGCTGATGCCGGACGACGTCACGGCATTCGAGGTCCTCGACGACCGCACCTTCCGGCTCCGGCTGGACCGCGCCTACAACCCGGCGTGGTTCGCCGCCAACGAACTCCAGGACTTCGTCGCCCTCCCCGCACATGCCTGGAACCCGCACCACGACGGCCCCCGGCGGGCCTTCGCCCGGCTGATGCGGCACGCCCGGCAGTTCTCCGCATTCGCCACCGACCCGCTCTGGAAAACCGTCGACGGCCCCTGGCGGATCGCGAAATGGGCCACCTCCGGACAGGTGGAGCTGGTCCCGAACCCCCACTACAGCGGGCCCGACACACCCCATCTCGACCGGGTCGTCCTCAAACCGTTCACCACCGCCGACTCCGAATTCAACGTGCTGCGGGCCGGCGGGGTCGACTACGGCTACCTGCCGCCCTCCGTCATGGCCCAGTCGGCGAAATTCCGGGAAATGGGCTATCGCATCGACCCCTGGGAGGGCTGGGCGATCACCTACCTCGTGCTCAATTACCACCACCCCACCGCCGGCCCCCTGCTGCGGCAGACCTATCTGCGCCAGGCGCTCCAGCACCTCATCGACCAGCAGGCGATCTCCGAGGTGATCTGGCACGGCAGCGCGGCACCCACCCTCGGCCCGGTCCCGGCCGGACTGCTCGACGCCGCTCCGTACCCGTACGACCCGAAGCGGGCGAAGGCGCTGCTGGCGGACCACGGCTGGGCCGCCCGGGGCGGTGTGCTGCGCTGCGTACGGCCCGGGCGCGGCGCCGACGCGTGCGGCGCGGGTGTCGCGGACGGGCAGGAGCTCCGGCTCTCGCTGCTCTCCCAGTCCGGTTCGACCGAGACCACCAACACCATGCAGGTCCTCAAGTCGGAGTTCGGCAAGGCCGGCATCGTCCTCGACGTCCGGCAGCAGCCACTGAACACGGTCCTGGGCACCACCGTCCCCTGCAGCACCGGCGACCCCGTCTGCTCCGCCTGGCAGCTCGGCTTCTTCGGCACCCAGGGCAGCTGGTACTTCCCGCCCGACCCCAGCGGGGAGAAGATCTTCGCCACCAACGCCCCCTCCAACATGGGCAGTTGGTCCGACCCCCGGACCGACGAGCTGATCCGCGCCACCGAGTACTCCGACGATCCCGCCGCCCTGCGCGCCTACGGCCGCGAGGTCGCCCGCCGCCTCCCGGTCCTGTGGACCCCCAACCCCGCCTACCAGGTCTCCGCCATCCGCAACGACCTGCGCGGCGTCGATCAGAACCCCACGCTGTCGCTGGCCCCCCAGGACTGGTACTACGTCACGAAGGGCGGTACCGGCCGGTGATCCCCTTCCTGGTCAAACGCCTCGCCCAGGCCCTGGTCGTCCTGCTGCTGGTCTCCGTCCTCGTCTTCGTCCTGCTGCACCTGCTCCCCGGCGGCCCGGCCCGCGCCATCCTCGGCGTGCAGGCCACGCCCCAGGCCGTCGAGCACTTCAACCACCAGCAGGGATACGACCGTTCGCTGCCGCAGCAGTACCTGATGTACCTCGGCCGGCTGCTCTCCGGCGACCTGGGGGAGTCCCACAAGCTCAACCAGGGCGTCGCCGCGCTGCTCGCCGAACGGCTGCCCAGGACCGCCCTGCTGGCCGGGGTGTCGCTGGCACTGGCCGCGGTCCTGGCCGTACCGCTCGGCATCCTGCAGGCGGTGCGCCGCGGCCGGACCGCCGACCACGTCCTGACCGGCCTGGCCTTCCTCGCCTACGCCACCCCGGTCTTCTTCCTCGGGCTCGTCCTCGTCCTGGTCTTCAGCCAGCAGCTGCCCCTGCTGCCCGCCGAGGCGCCGCAGGCCGACACGGTCGGCGGGATCCTCGCCGAGCCGGCCGGCCTGATCCTCCCGGTCGTGACCACGGCCCTGGGAATCGTCGCCGCCTTCAGCCGCTATCTGCGCTCCGCGGTCCTCGACAACCTCGGCGAGGACTACGTCCGCACCGCCCGCGCCAAGGGCCAGTCCGGCACCCGGGTGCTGGTCCGGCACGTACTGCGCAATGCGCTCATCCCGCTGGTCACCCTCCTCGGCCTCTACCTCCCGACCCTCTTCAGCGGGACCCTCGTCGTCGAGTCGATGTTCAACTACCCCGGCATGGGGCTGCTGTTCTGGAACGCGGCCCAGGGCTCCGACTTCCCCGTACTGCTCGGCGTGACCCTCGTCGTCGGCGTCGCCACCGTCCTCGGCTCCCTGCTCGCCGACGTCGCCTACGCCCTCCTCGACCCGCGCATCAGGAGCGTGCCGTGACCACCACCGCCCCCGCACCGCCGGACGCCCCGCCCGCCGCCCCCGGACCGGTCCGCCGCGCCCTGACCGGCTTCCGCCGCAACAAGCTCGCCCTGACCGGCGCCCTGATCCTGCTGGCCCTGCTCGCCTTCTGCTTCCTCGGCCCGCTGCTCCACCCCACCGACCAGATCCACACCGACCTCACCCAGGCCAACCGCGCCCCCGGCGCCGGCCACCCCCTCGGCACCACCGACCTCGGCTACGACCTGCTCGGCCGGCTGATGTACGGCGGCCGCACCTCCCTGGAGGTCGGCCTGGCGGCCGGGCTGCTGGCCACCCTCCTCGGCACCGTCTACGGCGCGGTCGCCGGCTACTTCGGCGGCTGGCTGGACGCCGCGATGATGCGGGTCACCGACGCCGCGCTCGCCATCCCGGCGCTCTTCCTCCTCGTCGTGGTCGCCACCCTCGTCACCCCCGGCAAACCCGTCCTCATCCTGGTCATCGCCTCGGTCGCCTGGCTCTCCCCGGCCCGGCTGCTGCGCGGCGAGGCGCTGGCGCTGCGCAGCCGCGACTACGTCCACGCGATGCGGCTGATGGGCGGCGGCGGGGGCCGGGCGGTGTTCCGGCACATCCTGCCCAACGCGGTGGGAACCGTCGTCGTCAACGCCACCTTCCAGATCGCCGACGCCATCCTCTACGTCGCCTACCTCTCCTTCCTCGGCCTCTCCCTGCCGCCGCCCGCCGCCGACTGGGGCTCCCTGCTCTCCGCCGGCATCACCTACACCCAGGTCGGCCACTGGTGGCTGATCTACCCGCCGGGCATCGCGATCGTGCTGGTCGTGGCCGCCTTCAACTTCCTCGGCGACGGGCTGCGGGACGCCTTCGACGTACGGCTCGACACGGGACGGGACGGCCACCGATGACCGAACCCCTGCTGCGCATCGACGACCTGCGCGTGGACCTCGCCACCCGCGACCGGACCGTGCACGCCCTCGACGGCATCGACCTCGACGTCGCCCCCGGCGAAGCGCTCGGCCTGGTCGGCGAGTCCGGCTGCGGCAAGACCCTCACCGCCCTCGCCGTCCTCGGGCTGCTCCCCGCCGGCGGCCGGATCACGGGCGGACGCATCCTCTTCCACGGCACGGACCTGGCCGCCGCCCCCGAACCCGTCCTGCGCGGCGTCCGCGGCCACACCGTCGGCATGGTCTTCCAGGACCCGCTCAGCTCGCTCAACCCCACCATGACCATCGGCGCCCAGGTCGCCGAACCCCTCCGCCTGCACACCCGCCTGACCAGGGCCGAGGCCCACGCCAAGGCCGAGGAGACGCTCGGCCTGGTCGGCCTGCCCCGCCCCGCCGAGCGGATGACCCACTACCCGCACCAGCTCAGCGGCGGCATGCGGCAGCGCGTCGCGATCGCCATGGCCCTGGTCTGCGAACCGGACCTGCTGATCGCCGACGAGCCCACCACCGCCCTCGACGCCACCACCCGGCACCAGATCCTGGAACTCGTCGACGCACTGCGCGCCCGGCTCGGCATGGCCCTGATCCTCGTCACCCACGACCTCGGCGTGATCGCCCGCCGGGTCGACCGCGTCGCGGTGATGTACGGCGGCCGGATCGCCGAACGCGCCCCCGTACGGCCGCTGTTCGCCGCCCCGCGGCACCGCTACACCCAGGCCCTCCTCGCCGCCCTCCCGGAACGCGCCCCCGACCCCGCCCGCCCGCTCGCCACCGTCCCCGGCCTCCCGCCGGTCCTCACCACCCGCCCGACCGGCTGCCGCTTCGCGCCCCGCTGCGGCTTCGCCACCGACCTCTGCCGCACCGCCGAACCCGAGCTCACCGACGGCCCCGACGGCGGCCGGCCGGCCGACCGCACCGCCCACGCCTTCGCCTGCTTCCACCCGGCCGGCCCGGCCCCCGGCCCCGACCCGGTCGCCGAGGTACGCCCACCCGCCCCCGTCGCCGCCCCGCCCCGTACCGACGTGCCGCTGCTCCGCCTCACCGACCTCGCCAAGAGCTACCCGCTGCACGACGGCCCGTTCGCCCGCCGCCGGGGCGGCGCCGGGATCAGCGCCGTGGCCGGGGTCTCGCTCACCGTCCGGCGCGGTGAGACCTTCGGCATCGTCGGCGAGTCCGGCTGCGGCAAATCCACCCTCGGCCGGCTGGCGGTCGGACTGGAGGCCCCCACCACCGGCACCGTCGAGATCGCCGGGCGCGACCTGGCCACGCTGCGGGGCCGCGAGCTGCGCGCGCACCGGCGCGAGGTCCAGCTGATGTTCCAGGACTCCGAAGCGGCCATGGACCCCCGGATGCGGGTCGGCGCCGTACTGACCGAACCCCTGGTCATCCAGGGCATCGGCGACCGGGCCGCCCGCCGGCGCCGGATCGCCGGCCTCCTGGACGACGTCGGGCTGCCGCGCGGCGCCGTCGACCGCTACCCGCACGAATTCTCCGGCGGCCAGCGCCAGCGCCTCGGGCTGGCCCGCGCCCTCGCGCTCGCCCCCTCCCTCGTGGTCGCCGACGAACCGGTCTCCGCGCTCGACGTCTCCGTCCAGGCCCAGATCCTCAACCTGATGCGCGCACTGCAACGGGAGAAGGGCCTGAGCTACCTCTTCATCTCGCACGACCTGGCGGTGGTACGGCACGTCGCGGACCGGGTCGGCGTGATGTACCTCGGCGAACTCGTCGAGACCGGCCCCACGGAGGCGGTCTTCGACCGCCCGCTCCACCCCTACACACGCGGGCTCCTGGATACCGTCCGCCCGCCCGGCTCCGCCTCCCGCCCCCTCACCGGCGAGACCCCCTCTGCCGCGGCCCCACCGTCGGGCTGCCGCTTCCGCACGCGGTGCGCGTGGGCGACGGAGCTCTGCGCAACGGACCCACCGCCGACGGTGCGAGCGACCCTTGGCCACCACGCCACCTGCCACCATCCGCTGCGGGGCTGAGCCGTTGGCGGCGCCGCAGACGAGCACGTACGCGGCGCCGCAATGCGCGCAACGGCGAGGAGCCCCGCGGCGCCGCAGACAGGCACGTACGCGGCCCCGCCAAGCGCGCACCGGCGGGCAACCCCCACGGCGGAACGGCCAGCTACGTACGCGGCGCCGTAATGCGCGCTACGACGAGCAACCCCCACGGCGGAACAGCCAGGTACGTGGGAGGCTCGCCAAGCGCAGCGGAATGCGGTGGGCCCATAGAGACGCCAGACTCGGGTACGGGGGCCATGTGGCAACAAAACCTCTTATTGGAGGCCCGCCGTGCAGCGGCAACCGCACCCGCGCCGTGAGCGCACGCTCGACCGCGATCCGCAGCCCACGCGGCCGCCGGACCCGGGAGGCCCGCCGCCGAATCCCACCCCCGACCCGCTTCCCGGACCGCCGACCCCGCCGGGGCCGCCGGATCCCATCCCTCCGGAACCGTCGCCGATACCCCGTCCGCCCGGGCCCGATCCCGACCCGGTCCCGGACCCGTCCCCCGCTCCCTCACCGCTTTCCTAGGAGGTGCTGACCATGGCCATCGCCACGGTCAACCCGGCCACCGGCGAGACCCTGAAGACCTTCGACGCGCTCAACGCGGGCGAGATCGAAGACCGCCTGGTCAGGGCGGAGCAGGCGTTCCAGATCCACCGCACCACCAGCTTCGCCCGCCGTACGGAACTGCTCCTCAAGGCCGCCGACCTGCTGGAGGCCGACCAGGACGGCATCGCCCGCACGATGACCACCGAGATGGGAAAACCGCTGGTCCAGGCCCGTGCGGAGGCCGCGAAGTGCGTCAAGACCATGCGCTGGTACGCCCGCAACGCCGAGAGCCTGCTGGCCGACGAGCACCCCGACCCGGCGGACGTCGGTGACTCCGGGGCGATGCGTGCCGTGGTCCGCTACCGGCCCCTGGGCCCGGTCCTGGCGGTGATGCCGTGGAACTTCCCGCTCTGGCAGGTCGTACGGTTCGCCGCCCCGGCGCTGATGGCCGGCAACACCGGACTGCTCAAACACGCCTCGAACGTCCCGCAGACCGCCCTGTACATCGAGGAGCTGTTCCGCCGCGCCGGCTACCCCGAGGGCTGCTTCGAGACCCTGCTGATCGGCTCCGGCGCCGTCGAGGAGATCCTGCGCGACCCGCGGGTGGCCGCCGCGACGCTGACCGGCAGCGAGCCGGCCGGGCGTTCGGTGGCGTCCATCGCCGGTGACGAGGTCAAGAAGACCGTGCTGGAGCTCGGCGGCAGCGACCCGTTCGTGGTCATGCCCTCCGCCGACCTCGACAAGGCGGCCAAGGTCGCGGTGACCGCACGGGTGCAGAACAACGGGCAGTCCTGCATCGCGGCCAAGCGGTTCATCGTGCACAACGACGTCTACGACGCCTTCAGCGAGCGGTTCACCGAGCGGATGGCGGCGCTGACCGTCGGCGACCCGATGGACGAGAACACCGACATCGGACCGCTCTCCAGCGAGCAGGGCCGCTCCGACCTGGAGGAACTCGTCGACGACGCGGTCCACCAGGGCGCGAGGGCGCTGTGCGGCGGCCGGCGGCCGCCCGACCACCGGGCCGGCTGGTTCTACGAGCCCACGGTACTTGCGGGCATCACCCCGACCATGCGCATCCACCACGAGGAGGCGTTCGGCCCGGTCGCCACCCTGTACCGCGTCGCCGATCTCGACGAGGCGATCGAGCTCGCCAACGACACCCCGTTCGGGCTGAGTTCCAACGCCTGGACCCGCGACCCCGACGAACAGGCCCGGCTGGCCCGGGACATCCAGGCCGGCGGCCTCTACTTCAACGGTATGACCGCCTCCCACCCCGGCCTCCCGTTCGGCGGCGCCAAGCGGTCCGGCTACGGGCGGGAACTGTCCGGCCACGGCATCAGGGAGTTCTGCAACATGACGACGCTCTGGTACGGCCCCGAGGAGTGAGGGGCCACAGGCGCGTGCCCGGCCGGTGGGCGGTCACCGTGCCGGGCCCGCGCCGTCCGGGGGCAGGAACTCACACCACAGCGCCTTGCCGTTGCCCCGCGGCTCCGCGCCCCAGCGGTCCGCCAGCGCCTCGACCAGCAGCAGACCCCGGCCCGAGGTCGCGGTCTCGCCGGGGCTGCGGCGGCGCGGCCACTGGCTGGAGCGGTCCTCGACCTCCAGCCGGATCCGGCGCGGGGTGCCGGGCAGAAGCTCCACGGTGACCAGGGCGCCGCTCTCGGTGTGGGTCAGCGCGTTGGCGATCAGTTCCGAGGCCGCCACCTCGACGTCGTGCAGGACGGCGCCCGCCCGCCACTGGTCGAGCGTGCGGCGCAGCGCCGAGCGGACCTCGGCGGTGCCCGACGGATCGGCCTGGTGGACGTGGAGCCGCAGCCGCGGCGTGGTCCTGCCCCCCGGGCCCGGTTCCCGCCGCAGCAGCAGGAGGGCCATGTCGTCCTCCGAGCCGGGCTCGGCCCACAGCTGGGCCGAGAGGTGGTCGGCCAGCTCCTCCAGGTTCGCCGGCCCGGTGCGGACCGCCTCGGACAGCGCCTCGATCCCGGCCGAGATGCCCCGTCCGGGCTGTTCGACCAGGCCGTCGGTGCACAGCAGCAGCGTCGACCCGGGCTCCAGGAAGAGCTGGGTCTCCGGGAAGTGGTCGGGCCCGAAGTGGGTGGCCAGTCCCAGCGGCAGCCCGCCGCGGACCTCCGGCCAGTCGATGTGCCGGGACGTGTTGCTCATCAGCGGGCCGAGATGGCCGGCCCGCGCCACGTGCAGCGCCCCCGACTCCAGGTCGGCCTGCACGTACGTACAGGTGGCGAACCGCTCGGTGTCCAGTTCGGCCAGGAAGCGGGAGGCCCGCACCAGTACGGTCTCCGGGGCGTGCCCCTCGCTGGCGTAGGCGCGCAGCGCGATCCGCAGCTGACCCATGACCGCGGCGGCGTGCGTGTCGTGCCCCTGCACGTCGCCGACGACGAGCCCGGTGCGGCCCTGCGGCAGCGCGATGACGTCGTACCAGTCGCCGCCGACGTCCCGGCCGACGCTCGCCGGGTGGTAGCGGACGGTGACCACGCCGCCCGCGAGGGGCGGCAGCCGGCGCGGCAGCATCGTCGCCTGCAGTCCGGTCGCGAGCTCCCGCTCCTGGTCGAACAGGGTCGCCCGCTGCACCGACTGCGCCACCACACCGGCCAGCGCCAGTGCCAGGTTGCGGGCCTCCGGCGACGGCACCGCCGGCTCGGCGTGGAACAGCCCCAGCGCCCCGATCACGGTGTCCTGGGCGACCAGCGGCAGAAAGGCCGCGCTGCCCGCCGGCAGCAGGTCCGCGTACGGGCGCAGCCGCGGGTAGCGGGCGATCAGCTCGCCGCGGGCGCTGAGGAAGGCGGGACGCCGCAGGCGTGCCGTGTCGGCCAGCGGCAGGGTGTCGTCCAGCCGGGAGCTCATCATGTCGTCCGGGACCTCGCCCAGCATGCCGGCGGCCGCGATGATCTCGAACCGCTCGTTCGCGACCAGCCCGAGCACCAGCCCGTCGGCGCCGAACCGCCGCGCACCGCGGGCCCCCGTCAGCACCCGTGTCACGTCCCGCACGGACAGCGCCCGGGACAGTGCGGCGGTGGTCTGCTGCACCATCACCGTCTGCCGTTGCCGCTCCTGCTGCAGTGAGCGCAGCAGCGCGGAGTCCGCCAGCTCACCGGTCGCCTCCCGGACGATGCCGACGACCCGGTACGGCGTGCCCTCCAGGTCGTGCAGGATCCGCCCCTGCGAGTGCGTCCAGCGCCGCGTCCCGTCCCGGCACCGGACCCGGAAGTACGCGCCGTACGACGAGTGGCCGTCCTGGAGCGCCTGCGAGAGCGCCTCGTCCAGCCGCCGTCCCTCCTCCGGCGGCACCCGCGTCACCAGGGACGACGGTGCGCCGTCGTATTCCCCGGGGCGCAGGTCGAAGACGTCCAGGGCGCCGGGGTCCAGGTCCATGTGCCCGCGGTCCAGGTCCCAGTCGAAGGTGCCCATCCGGTTGAGCGAGAGCCGCTCGCGCAGCCCGATCGGCTCGTGCCGCGAGACGCCGGGAGCCTCCTCCGCGACCCGGCGCCAGTCCCGGTCCGTTCGGGGGTCGTGGCCGGTCCGGGGGCCGTGGCCCTCGTCGGACGGTCCGGCCGGCGGGGCCGTCATCGGATGCCCCACGTCGTGGCCCGGGAGCGTGCGACGTGTGGGCTCACCATGCGAACACCCTAGGCGGGGCCCGCACGCCCCGCATGTCCGGTGCGCCGGGCGGCCCCCCGGGGGTACGGAGAACGGGTGAGGGAGGGAGAGGAGGGGCGAGGAGGGGAGGGGAGAGGAGGGGAGGGCGCGCCGGAAGGGGGGGAGCAGGCCGCCCCCGCCCCGTCCCAACTCCCTTGTGTATACCGTCGCTTGACGCGACCGTTCACCTCCCGAACCATGGGGCGGAGCCGTCGGCCGGGTGAGGGGCCGGCCGGAAGCAGCGAGCGGGCCGTGTCCGCACCGGCCGACCGGGCAGAACGGCAGGCGTACACCTGACCGCCCGCGCCACAGGAAGGCCCCGCCATGAGAGCGCGAGCCGTACGAGCGCGACGCCTCCGGCGCGCCCTTGCCACGTCCGCGGCCGGGTTGGCCGGCCTGCTGGTGCTGTGGCTGGCCGCCGGTGCGCCGACGGCCCCGGAGCCCGCCGCCCCGGCCCCGCACCGGATGCAGGTCTACCTCACCACCACCTCCGACCCCGGCGGCAGAAAGGTCGTCCAGGGCCTGCGGCGACAGCCGTCGCTCACCTTCCGGCCGGGCCGCGGCGGCACCCTCACCGTCGACCCCTCCCGGACCTACCAGCGGTTCGAGGGCGGCGGCGCCTCGTTCACCGACACCGCCGCCTGGCTGATGAACGGCAGCGGCGCGCTCAGCGACGCGACCCGCGCGACGGTCCTGCGCAAGCTCTTCGACCCGGACGACGGCATCGGCCTCGGCTTCCTCCGCAACCCGATGGGCGCGTCCGACCTGGCCCGCTCCGGCTACACCTACGACGACCTGCCCGGCGGCCGCACCGACCCGGACCTCCGGCACTTCTCGCTCGCCCACGACCTCGCCGACGTCCTGCCGCTGACCGCCCGGGCCCGCCGGCTCAACCCGGCACTGAAGGTGATGGCCACGCCCTGGACCGCGCCCGCCTGGATGAAGGACAACGGCCGGCTCGACCAAGGCCGGCTGCGGCCCGAGTACTACGCCGCCTACGCCCGGTACTTCGTGAAGTACCTCCGGGCCTACCGCGACCACGGTGTGCCGGTCGATTACGTCTCCGTCCAGAACGAGCCCACCTGCTGCGCCGGTTACCCGTCCATGCGGTGGACCGGTGCCTCCCTCGCCCGCTTCACGAAGAACGACCTGCTGCCCGCGCTGCGCCGGGCCGGACTGCCCACCAAGGTCCTCGCCCTCGACTGGAACTGGGACCGCTACGACGCCTTCGCCCGGCCCACCGTCGACGATCCGGCCGTCCGCCGCCACCCCAACTTCGGCGGGCTGGCCTGGCACGGCTACGGCGGCACGGTCACCCGGCAGACCCGGGTGCACGAGGAGTACCCCGGTCTGGCCGTCCACGACACCGAGCACTCCGGCGGCCGGTGGGTCGCCGACCAGCAGAAGCAGGACATGCACGACCTCATCGACTACACCCGCAACTGGGGCAGCAGCTGGACGAAGTGGTCGCTCGCCGTGGACCAGAACAACGGCCCGCACCAGGGCGGTTGCTCCGACTGCACCGGGCTGGTCACCGTCCACCACGGCGACGACCACACCGGCCGGGTCGACTACACCGTCGAGTACTACACGATGGGCCACCTCACCAAGTTCGTGAAACCCGGCGCCCGCCGCATCGCCTCCACCGGCCCGTCCGCCCTGCCCCACGTCGCCTGGCGCAACCCCGACGGCTCCACCGTCCTGATCGCCTACAACGACGCCCGCGCCCCCCGGCCCGCCGGCATCAACGCGTCGGGCCGGCACACCCGTTACACCCTCCCTCCGGGCGCATCGGCCACCTTCGTCTGGTAGGGGCCGGTGAAGCGGTCCGCCCGCCGGCCCCGGGGCGGGCGTAGCCCCCGAGGCCGTTCGGGCGGGGGCGCGTTCAGGCGTGTGCCGCCGCCGGTGCGGCGACCGGGCGGGTGTGGCGGGTGCGGTGGGCGAGGGTGGCCTTGCGGGTCGCCACGTCGACGGTGTAGGCGTCGAGGGTCAGCCGGGCGCCGGACACCTTCAGCAGCATGAATCCGTGGTCGGAGAAGTTCTGCCAGGCGGCCGGGTTGGCGAAGTGGGCCTTGCCGTCCTCCGTCTTGGCGGACGCCCCGCACACCACCTGGCGGGTGCCGCCGGTGCGTGCGGTCGGCTCCAGGATCTGCAGGGTGTGGTCGTGCCCGGACAGGATCAGGTCGGCCCGGCCGCACACCACCTTCTCGTACATGTCCTTGAGGTGGACGCCGCTGGTGTAGTTGCCGATCTCGAAGCCGTCGTACGAGCCGGCGCTGCCGTGCTTGCCGTTGTTGAGGTACGGGTGGTGGCCGATCACCACCTTCCAGCGTGCCCGCGAGGTCCGCAGCGCCTCGTCCAGCCAGCTGCGCTGCGCGCGCATGTACGGGCCGTCCCAGCGGTAGTACGGGTCGAGCTGGGCGACGTACGACGACCAGGGAATGGTGTCGATGGCGAAGAACTCCACCAGCGGGTCGGCGGCGGGCAGCGGCACCCGGTAGTAACGGGCGGGCATGTACCAGCGTTTGGACGTCCTGGCGTAGGCGACCTCACGGTCGCCGCGCGACGGGTCGCCGCCGCTGCCGGGTATCAGCCCCGAGCAGTCGTGGTTGCCCAGCACCATCAGCCAGGGCACGTCGATGCCGCTGTTCGGCTTCTCGAACTTGTCCTGGAACTCGGAGTCGTGGTCGGACTCCGGACCGTTCTCGTAGATGTTGTCGCCCAGCCCGACCGCCAGGCCGACCCCCTCGCTGCGGCAGATGTCCCGGGCGGCGGCCGCCACCGCGTACTGCGCCTCGTCCCCGGTCCCCGCGTCCCCGGTGACCAGGACGGCGAACTCGCCCTTGCCGTTGGGCCGTTCGGGGAACGGGAAGGCCCCGGGCGCACCCGGGCGGGGCGCGGCCGAGGCGGGGGACTGGGCCGGCGAGGGCAGCACCGCCAGCGCCGCACCGGCCATCGCGCCGCCGAGCAGCGTCCGCCGGTTCACCCACTGCGGCACCCGCCCGGTCGTCGGCACCGGCGCCGCCCCGGCTCCCGTCGCCTCCGAGCCGGCCCGCAGCCACTCCCGCTCGGTCATGTCCGCCTGCGGCGGGATCAGTTCGTCATTGCACATGCCTGGTTTTTCTCACGGCCGGCGGGGGCGATGGTGGCGAAAAGATGAACCGGAGGTGGACGTATGGCGATCGGCGGCGACTTTGCTACGCGTCGGTAACTACGCGTCCCCGCACGGCGTCACGCGGTGAGAAAAGCGGACGCGGCGCCTTCCGTCAGCCGTTGGCGAGCCGGCGCAGGGTGCGGCCGAGGCGACGGACGTAGGCCCGCTGGAACACCGGGACGAGCGGGCCGGCGAGCCGGGTGAGGGGCTGCGCCGGACGGCTGAACGCGGTCACCGTGAACCACACCGTGCCGTCGGCGCGCAGCTCGGCCAGGAACGCCTCCTCACCGCACTCGGCATGCCCCTCCCGGGTCCCGTACGCGAAGCCGATCCGGTCCGCCTCGTCCGCCGTCCACACCACCCGGCAGGGCGCCCGCAGCCGCAGCGGCCCGATGCCCAGGGAGACCTCCACGGCCACCCCCGGGGCGGCCCGCGGCGCATCGGACCGGATGCCGGTGCCCGCGGCCCGGTGCATCCGGAAGGTGGTGATGGCCTCGCCCGCCGCGGCGAGCACCGCGCGGCCCCGGCCGATCGGCAGCTCCTCGTGGAGGTGGTCGTAGCCGGGCGGCAGCGGCGAGCGCACGGTGGCACCCACCTCGGGATAGGTGAGGTCGGTCAAGTCGGTCATGAACGGCGACGGTACGCGGGCCGCCACAGGTGATCAACAACGGTCGGTGCGCTTCACTGCCGGAGGCGCACCGCGGCCTTCCGGGTGACGCCCCCGGTGCCGGGAACTCCGGAACCGCAAGGAGGGGCATCGCCGGGCGGGGGGTGGCTGCGGGGGTGGGAGGCGCGGTGGCCGTACGGAACACGGGCCGGCCCGCACGCTCAAGAGTGCCTACCGACCGAAGAACGCGCCGGGCCCCTCACACCCGGCTGAGGAACGCCTCCACCATGCGCACGAAAAAGCCCGGGTCGTCGAGCCACGGGAAGTGGCCGGCGTCCGGCTGGACGGTCAGCTCGGCGGTGGGGAGCAACCCGGCGATGGCGGCGGCGATCCGGGGCAGCGGACCGCCGTCCCGCTCACCGGCCAGGAACAGCACCGGAGCCCGCAGCGCGGCGAGCGCGGCACGGGTGGCGGCGGGCTCGAAGGCGCCGGCCGACGCATAGTGCTCCGCGGCCTCCTCGTTGGTCTGCGCCACCTCGGCCGCCGCGTGCGCCCGTGCGGCCGCGTCCCACCGCCCGTAGAAGAAGGGCATGGCGGCGTCCCACTGCTCGTCGGTCGCCGTGCCCGCCCAGACCGCCTCGAACGCGCCGTACGCGGCCTCGTACCACGGTTCGTCCTTCCGCAGCGCCGCGGCCTCCAGACGGTGCTCGGTGGTGAAGTCGACGCCGACCGCCCGGCCCCGCGCGTTGCTCAGCACCAGCGCACGGACCCGCTCGGGATACCGTGCCGCGTACGAAAGGGCGAGGTCGCCGGCCGCCGAGTGGGCCAGCAGAGCGGCCCGCTCCAGGCCGAGGTGACGGCGCAGCGCCTCGACGTCGTCGACCTGCCGGTCGCAGCGGTAGCCGGCCGGGTCGGCCGGGACACCGGAGGCGCCGGTGCCGCGCAGATCGAGCAGCACCAGCTGCCGGTGCGCCGACAGCCCACCGAGATCACCGAGGTAGGCGGAGGCCCGCATCGGACCACCGGGCACGCAGAGCAGGGGTTCGCCCTCGCCGAGCACGTGGTAGGCGAGCTCGGTCCCGTCGGGCGCGGTGAAGGTCGCAGCAGGCACGGCGTCATCCTCCTGGCCGTGTGACGCTCAGGGCAAGGGGTTACGGAGCGGAGCCGCCCGGGCCACCGGGGACTCCGGGCTCCCCGGCCGGCGCGCCGTGCCGTCCCGCGCCCGCGGCGAAGCGCGCCGCGCCCTGACGCCCCTCGGCCAGCACCGCCTGACCGTAACGGAGTTCGGCGGCCATCGCGGCCGTCTCGTCCCGGCCCTCCTGGTCCAGCAGGGACGCCCGGTCGCTGCGCAGACACGCCTGGGGGAAGCGGGCGAGCTCCGCGGCCAGTGCTTCCGCCTCCGCGCGGGCCGTCCCGGTCGGCACCACGCGGTCGGCCAGCCCGATCGCCAGCGCCTCCGCGGCCGGCACCGGCCGGCCGGTCAGGACCAGGTCCATCGCCCGGCCCGCCCCGATCAGCCGGGGCAGCCGCACCGTACCGCCGTCGATCAGCGGCACGCCCCACCGCCGGCAGAACACCCCGAAGACCGCGTCCTCCTCGGCCACCCGCAGATCGCACCAGAGCGCCAGCTCCAGTCCCCCGGCCACCGCATGGCCCGCCACCGCCGCGATCACCGGCTTGCTCAGCCGCAGCCGGGTCGGCCCCATCGGCCCGTCGCCGTCCGCCGCCACGCGGTTGCCGCGCTCGGTGCCCACCTCCTTCAGGTCGGCGCCCGAGCAGAACGTGCCGCCCGCGCCCCACAGCACCGCCGCGCGCGCCCCGTCGTCCTCCTCGAACTCCCGGAAGGCTTCGGCGAGTTGGCGGGCGGTGGTGCCGTCCACGGCATTGCGCCGGTCCGGCCGCGACAGCACCACCGTCGTCACCGGACCGGTGCGCTCCACCCGTACGGACATCAGGCCGCGCCCCCGCCAACGGCGCTCCCTGCCGCCGGGCCCCTGTCCGCCGCGTCCGGGGTCCACGGCCGGACCCGTTCCAGGATCGCCGTCAGACCGGCACCGGCCGGCAGCGTGCCGTACGCATGACCCCACTCCCCGCCGAGCCGCGTCGCGCAGAACGCATCGGCCAGCGCCGGATCGCTGTGCCGCACCAGCAGCGAACCCTGCAGCACCAGTGCCATCCGTTCCGCCAGCGAACGCGCCATCAGCTGCGCCCGCTCCGGACCGGACGCCTCGCCGAGCAGCTTGCGCACCCCGGCCACCGCCGCGTCCAGCCGCCGGTCGGCGCCCGCCGCCTGCTCCACCTCGGCGAAGAACGCGTCCAGCGCGTCCGGTTCCCGGCCCAGCGCCCGCAGCACGTCCAGCGCGGCGACATTGCCCGAGCCCTCCCAAATCGACAACAGCGGCGCCTCCCGGTAGAGGCGCGGCATGCCGGAGTCCTCTACGTAGCCGTTGCCGCCCAGGCACTCCAGCGCCTCCGCGGCGTGCGCACTGCCGCGCTTGCACACCCAGTACTTGCCGGCCGCCAGCGCCAGCCGGCGCAGCGCCGCCTCCTGCGCGTCCCCGGCCTGCGCCCCGTCCACCGCCGCCGCCAGCCGCAGGCCCAGCAGCGTCGCCGCCTCCGACTCGATCGCCAGGTCCGCGAGCACCGAGCGCATCAGCGGCTGCCGGTCCAGCTCCCGCCCGAACGCCCGCCGGTGCGCGGTGTGGTGCAGCGCCTGCCGCAGCCCCGCCCGCATCCCGGCCGCCGAGCCGAGCACACAGTCCAGCCGGGTCATGTTCACCATCTCGACGATGGTCCGCACCCCGCGGCCCACCTCGCCGACCGGCCAGGCCACCGCCTGCTCGTACTCGATCTCCGACGACGCGTTGGAGCGGTTGCCCAGCTTGTCCTTGAGGCGCATCAGCCGCATCCCGTTGAGCGTGCCGTCCGGCAGCACCCGCGGCACGAGGAAGCAGCCGAGCCCCTGCTCGGTCTGCGCCAACGCCAGGAACAGATCGCTCATCGGCGCCGAGGTGAACCACTTGTGGCCGGTGAGGCGGTAGGTCCCGTCGCCGGCCGGCACCGCCCGCGTGGTGTTGGCCCGCACGTCGGAGCCGCCCTGCTTCTCCGTCATCGACATGCCCGCGATCAGACCCGACTTGGTGAGCGGCGCGCGCAGCCCGAAGTCGTACGACCGGGCGGCCAGCAGCGGCTCGTACTGCGCGGCCAGCTCCGGCGCGGCGCGCAGCGCGGGCACCGCGGCGTACGTCATCGAAATGGGGCAGCCGTGCCCCGGCTCGGCCTGCGACCAGACGTAGAACTTCGCGGCCCGCACCAGATGCGCCCCCGGCCGGTCATCCGCCCACGGCGCGGCGTGCAGGCCCTGCTCCACCGCCACGGTCATCAGCTGGTGCCAGGCCGGATGGAACTCGACCTCGTCGACGCGGTGCCCGAACCGGTCGTGGGTGTGCAGCCGGGGCGGCTGCTGCTCCGCCCAGCGGGCCTGGTCCTGCACCGCCGCCGAACCGGCCAGCGCCCCGAGCGCGGTCACCTCCGGCTCGCCCCACCCGGCGCCGTACCGCCGGAGCGCCTCCAGCAGGGCCGGCTCGTCCGCCGTACTGAACCCGGTCAGCGGCGGCGCCTGATTCACGACTTCATGGGTGACCGTCATACCCTGGACATTACAGAATCCGTACACCTGAAGGAAGCATGTAACACCGGCCCGCCGCTACCGGCCGCGACCACCGGCCGCCGGTCCACCGGCCGCCGCCCCGTACACTCCAGCCACCCATGAACGCCCAGCCACCCGTGAACGCCAACGGCCCCATCCCCCTCGGCCGCCCCGCGGACCTCGACCGCCCCGCCGACCTCGACCGCCTGCGGCCGCTCACCGCCCGCTCGATCGTGCTGAGCACCCTCCTCGGCCACCATCCGCCGCGCCTGCCCGCCCGCGCCCTGGTACGGGTCGGCGAGCTCTTCGGCGTCGCCGAGGGCACCGTCCGGGTCGCGCTCTCCCGCATGGTCGCCGCCGGTGACCTGCGGCAGACCGGTGGGGCCTACGCCCTCACCAGCCGCCTCCTGGCCCGCCAGACCCGCCAGGACGAGAGCCGTACGCCGCGCACCCGCCGCTGGCACGGGGACTGGGAGATCGCCGTCGTCACCACGGCCGAGCGCCGCCCCGCCGCGGAACGCACCGCGCTGCGGCAGGCCATGGCGAGCCTCCGGATGGCCGAGCTCCGCGAGGGCAGCTGGCTGCGCCCCGCCAACCTCGACCGGCCCCGCCCGGCGGTCGCCACCGACCCGTGCACCTGGTTCACCGGTACCCCCGACGACGACCCGGCCGCGCTCGCCGCCCGGCTCTGGGACCTCGACGCCTGGGCGGCCCGCGCCCGCGCCCTGATGACCGCCCTGGACCGCGCCGACACCCTCGCCGACCGCTTCACCATCGCCGCGGCCGCCCTCCGCCACCTCCTCGCCGACCCCCTCCTCCCCGCCCCCCTCCTCCCCGCGGACTGGCCCGGCACCCCGCTCCGCACCCACTACGCCCACTTCGAGGCGGACCTCCACAAGGCCCTGCGCCCGTACGTGTCCGACTAGGGGAGTCCGCCCGGGAAGCCGGAACGATCCGGTCGCTTCAGAGGGGGAGCGTGCAGACGGGGAGGGGCGCGGCGAAGGGCTCCCCGGCGGGGGTCAGGGTTCCGGTGCGGGCGGTGACGGCGAAGACCGTGACCGTGCCCGACTTCTGGTTCGCCGCGAACAGCCACCGCTCGTCCGGGGAGAAGGCGATCTGCCGGGGGAAGTCGCCGCCCACCGGCACGGTGTCCAGCAGGACGAGCCGCGCCCCGCCCGCCGTGACGGCGTAACGGGTGAGGCTGTTGTGGCCGCGGTTGGCGAGGAACGCGTAGCGCCCGTTGGCGGTGACCAGGATCTGGGCCGGATAGCTGGTGCCGGGGCCGGTCCCGGTGGACTGCGGTGCGCCGGGTGTCAGCCGTCCGGTCCGGCGGTCGTAGCGGCAGACCACCACCGTGTTGTCCACCTCGTTCGCCAGATAGGCGAAGTCGCCGGTGGGGTGGAAGGTCAGGTGCCGGGGGCCGGCGCCGGGCCGCAGCGATGCGGCCGACACCTGGGTGAGTTTTCCGGCCGTGGGATCGAGGCGGTAGGTGTACACGGTGTCGTTGCCGAGGTCGACGGCCAGGACGTGGCGGCCGTCGGGGCTGGTGAGAATCTGGTGGGCGTGCGGTCCGTCCTGGCCCGGGCCGGGCGGCGGAGCGCTGTGCGTGACCAGGTCCGTGCGCGCGCCGAGGGCACCGGTGGCCCGGTCGACGGGGTGGACGGCCACGCTGCCCGAGAGGTAGTTGGCGCTCAGCAACCAGCGGCCGCCGGGGTGCACCGACAGATGGCAGGGGCCGGCGCCGCCGGTGGACTGCGCGCCCAGCACGGCGGGCGGTCCGCCCGGGGCCAGCGCGAGGGCGGTCACCCGGCCCTCCGGCTGCTCGTCGACCGCGTAGAGGGTGCGGCCGGACGGGGCGAGGGCGAGGTAGGACGGGTCGGGGACGCCGGTGACCACACCGGTGGCGGCGATCCGGCCGGTCGCGGCGTCGTAGGTGGCGAGCCCGATGCCGGTGCCGCCGCCCTCCTTCGAGGTGTACGTGCCCAGGAAGAGCGGCCGGGTGCCGCGCGGGCGGCGGACGGCGGCGCGTGCGGCCCGGGCGGGCGCCGCCTCGCCGCCGGTCAGCGGCCCCGCACCGGCGGCGGTGGCCGCCCCCACCGCCGCCGTCCCGAGAAACCTGCGGCGGCCGATCCCGCCTCCGGCCGCCGCCCCTGTACGCGGGTCCCTGCGCGCTTCCGTCATGGGAGCAGGGTGGCCCGCGGTGCCCGCGTCGGCAAGAGCTGCAACCCGAATTGCACAGGGTGCAACGGCGCGAGAGGGCGCCCACCGCCTGCCCTCTCAGGGTTCGACCCTGAGAAACCCCTACATCCTCAAGATGACCAGGTACCCCTTGCGTAGCACTCCAGTTGTACGGAAGGACCCATACGTGGAGTGATTCGCCGGACCCCCGATCGCTCGTAGTTTCGTGATCAAGCACGGAAATGATCGAGAGGTCACGGATTGATGTACGGCAAGGCGTTCGCACCGGAATATCAGGGCGAGCTGGGCGCGGCACTGGGCGTGAACTCCTCCTACGAGGAGGTGCTGGCCACGGCGAGCCGGGCGCACGCCGAGGCGGGCACGGCGCTGGAGCGGGCCCGGGCCGGGCTGGCGGTCGCGGAGGCCAACCGGCGGCTCGGCCGGGTCGCGGCGGCCGGCGCCGCCTGGCGGGAGAGCTACCGCAGCGCCCGGGGTGCGGGTGACGCCGGGGCCATGGCCTGGGCGCTGTGGAGCGGCGGCACCCTGGCTCGCCAGTGCGGCACCCTGCCGCTGGCCCGCCGGCTGCTCACGCACGCGGTCGCGCTGGCCGACCGCGGCGACGACCGCCTCGCGCACGGCTATGCGCTCGCGGGGCTCGCCGAGACCGGCCGCATACAGGGCGACTACGACGCGGTCGCCGAGCTCCACGAGCAACTGCTCGCCCAGGCACGGGCGCACGGCGAGGCCCGGCACACGGTCTGGGCGATGTCCGGCATCGCCCAGATGCACCGCAACACCGGCGACTACGACAAGGCCCTGGAGCTGTTCGAGGAGTCCGCCCGGATAGCCGAGGAGGGCGACGACGCGCGTGGCCGCGCCTGGTCGCTGCGCGGGATCGCCGATGTGCTGTCCGTGCGGGGCGAGACCGAGCGGGCGCTGGCGCTGCTGTCCGAGGCGGAGGCGGTCTGCCGGCGGATGGACCTGGCCAGCGCGCTCGCCTACAACCACAAGATGCGCGGCAACGTGCTCTACCGCGCCGGCCGTTGGGCCGAGGCCCGGGAGACCTACACCCTCTCGCTGGGGGAGTTCCGCGCGATGCAGGAGCCGCGCGGGGAGGCACTGTCCCGGCTGGGGCTGGCCAAGTCCCGCGCCCGGCTCGGCCGCGACCTGGACGAGACACTGGCCGAACTCGCCGAGCTGGAGGAGGAGTTCGCCCGCATAGGGCTGCGCCATGCCCGCGCCATGGTCATCGCCTTCCGGACAGAGCTGACCGCCCGATCGGAGCCAGGAACTCCCGCTCCTCGGTGCGATGCCACCACGCTCCGGTCTCCCGCAGTTCCCGCCAGGTCGTGAAGCGGTAGCGGAAGACCCGGGCCCGGATCCGGGCCGGCGGGAGGTCGGGGAACGGATTGGTGCGCAGCAGCCGCAGGGTGTCCCGGTCGTTCTCCAGCAGCCGCGCCACGAGCGGTAGGAACCAGGACCGCGCATAGGCGGGGGAGAGCGCGGCGAACCACATCAGCCAGTCCAGCCGCAGGTGGTAGGGCGCGAACTGGCGCGGCAGCCGCCGCACATCGCCCGGCTTGCCGTGGAACTCGTACGCCTGCCAGGTCGTCCCGGGCCCGGTCGCCGCGTCCGCCGTGCCCTCGATGACGATCTCCCGGCGGACCCGGGTGATGCTGCCGAAGGCGCCGTAGGAGTTGACCAGATGCAGCGCCTCGTAGGAGGTGTTCATCATCTGCTGGCGGGTGAGCAGGTTGCGGGCCGGCCGGTAGCTGAGCCAGGCGACACCGGCGGTGGCGATCAGGACCAGGACCTCGAACCAGAGGGGAGGGGCGGGCAGCGGGGTGCCGGGCTGCGCCCACAGCGGGGCGGCGACGGACGCGGCGAGCGCGATGGTCACCCAGTTCAGCCAGGCGAAGTTGCCGGACAACACGAGCCACAGCTGGGTGACGACCATCGCGGCGGCGGCCCAGCCGGCGATCGGCTGGGGGGTGAACAGCAGGACGGGCAGGGCGAGTTGGGCGACGTGGTTGGCGGCCACCTCGACCCGGTGCAGGGGTCGGGGCAGACGGTGGAAGAACCAGCTCAGCGGGCCGGGCATCGGCTGGGTCTCGTGGTGGTAGTAGAGGCAGGTCAGGTCCCGCCAGCAGCGGTCGCCGCGCATCTTGATCAGGCCGGCACCGAATTCCACCCGGAACAGCACCCACCGCAGCAGCCACATGGTCAGCACCGGCGGCGCGGTGTCGGCGTTGCCGAGGAACACCGCCAGACAGCCCGATTCCAGCAGCAGCGATTCCCAGCCGAAGCTGTACCAGGTCTGCCCGACGTTCACGATGGACAGGTACAGCGCCCACAGCACGGCCCACAGCGCCATCGACGCCCCCAGTGGTACGGCGTCCGCGGCGCCCGCCGCCACCGCGGCCGACAGGGCCACGCCCGTCCAGCACCAGCCCGCGAAGAAGCGGTCCGAATAGCGCCAGTGGAACACCGAGGGCGCCAAGCGGAACGGCACCCGCGCCACGAACTCGGGCACCGGCAGCAACCCGCGCGCCCCCATGAGCGCCCGGAACTGCCGTGCCGCCGCGAGGAACGCGACCAGGTAGAGAACGGCCAGCATCCGCTGGAAGACCAGCCGGCCGAGCCAGTAACCGGAATCCGTAAACCATGCCACCCGCCCATGGGTAGCACTGCCGCCCCGCACCCGGGAACACTCCGTCCGCGCGGTCAGGCTCCCGTCACCCTCCAGCGTACGGATCGGGGCAAATGCAGCAACCTGAGAGCCGTTCGGGTGTATGACGTGCATCACATCACCGCCGCGTCGGCCCGGTCTCCCAAGGGGGCGCCATTCCCGCCTTCCCACGACATGACCATCTCGCCGGAAAACGTCGAGCGCGGCGCGAGCGCCGTAGTTAACCTGGGGGTCGACGGACGACCTATCTGGGAGACGCCAACACCATTGGCCCGTCGCGGGAACGCCACAAACCTTGGCCGACTTCCCGCTCTGTGAAGCAAGGCGCCACCGCGTCGGACCAATACCTCGATGAAGGAGTGCGTGGTGGCTGTGCACAAGGTTCAACCCAAGCAACCCCGGCTGAAGCAGGGCGGCGAGCGACCAGGTCGGATCAAGGAAGTCCGTAACCTCGAAGTCTGGGACCGCTGCGGGCCGGTGCGGCTGGCCGGCTGTGACGACGATCCCGGTGAGCCGCACATCTTCCGCGGCATCGACTGACCGCTCGGACGTCGGCCCTGACCCTTGGGGTAGCACCCTCCAGGGCCAGGGCCGACGCCCGATCCGGCACCGCCGACGGCCGGGCCGCGCGCGACGGCGGGGCACCGGCGATGCGCGGGCCGCGGCCGGTGCCGGCCCGGACAGAGGGCCGGTCAGCCCGGACAGAAGTTCGGGGATCAGCCCGGATAGAGCCGGCGCTGCGGCACGATCTGCTGGGACTGGCCCGGGCTCGACCACAGCAGCTTCAGGTACGCCTCACCGGTCCGCTCCGTGTGCTCGATCCGGATGCGGTGCCGGTGGCCGGCCTTCAGGGGGACGGTGGCCTTGTCCACCGTCGGGCCGTGCGGCGTCGTGCTGTCGATCAGCAGCCGGCCGTCCAGCCACAGCCGCACGGTGTCGTCCGAGACGGTGGTCAGCGTGTACGTCTCGTCGAAGCGCGGCTGGAGGAAGCCGGTCCAACGGGTGCTGAAGTGATCCGCGGGGATGCCGGGGTCCGGTGAGCCGTCGAAGCGGTAGGCCTTGTTCACCGTCGGATCGACGCCGGTCACCGCGGGCGGGCCGGTGAAGGAATCGTTCGCCCAGCTCTGCGCGGTCAGCCCGGTGCCGGTGCCGGCGGGCGCCGCGGACGGCGGCCGGATCGTCAGTCGGAGGACGCTCGCCGACGGACCGGGGGCCGGACCCGACGGGGTGAGGTCATAGCCGTCACCGGCCCGGACCACCGCCACCGGCCGGTCGCTGCCCAGTATCCGGGCCGCAGTGATCCGGAAGGGCACCCGCGCCGTCAGGTGGAGGGCCGCACCGGCCGCGGGCCAGGAGGTGACCGAGGCGTACAACTCGTCGCCGCGCCGGGAGACCGCGCCCCAGGACGGGGCGGCGACCAGCCCGGTGTGCCCGGCGCCGTACACCGCGGCGCCCTGCCCGTGCGCGGCCAGCCAGCGGCCGGTCTCCCGCAGCCGCTCCACGGACGGCTGCGGGATCCGTCCGAGCCGGTCGGGCCCCACGTTCAGCAGGTAGTTCCCGCCCCGGCTCACCACGTCCAGCAGATTGCGGACGACGGTCGCCGACGACTTCCAGTTGCCGTCGTAACGGGCGTACCCCCAGTGGTCGTTGAGCGTCATACAGCTCTCCCACAGCTGGCCGTCCACCGGCCCCGCGGGGATCTCCTGCTCCGGCGTGCCGAAGTCACCGTCGACCACCTCCCGCTTGCCGACCCGGTTGTTGACGATCAGGCCCGGCTTGAGGCGGTGCAGATACGCCTGGAGTTCGGCGCCGTCCCGGCGGGACCAGCGGTTGGTGGGGCGGTCCGCGTCCCACTCGCCGTCGAACCACAGCAGCGCCGGGTCGTAGCTCTCGATCAGCTCCTTGAGCTGGCCGTACATCCGCTCCTTGTAGCGCGGGAAGGTCGCCGGGTTGGCGAAGTCCGGATCGTGCCAGTCCCAGATCGAGTAGTAGAACCCGAGCTTGATGCCGGCGGCGTCGGCGGCCCGCTTCAGCTCGGCAAGGATGTCGCGGCGCTTGTCGAACGCGGAGTGGTCCCGCAGGTTCCAGGTGTTCTGCCGGGTCGGCCACATCGCATAGCCGTCGTGGTGCTTGGACGTGATGACGAGATAGCGCTGCCCGGCGTCCTTTGCGGCCCGCACGATCGCCTCGGCGTCGAAGCCGGACGGGTTGAAGGTGGCGGCCTGCTGCTCGTACCCCGCCCGCGGAATGCCGCACTCCCGCTCGATCCACTCCGCATTGCGGCAGACCGTGCCGTCCGGCCGGGTGTACTCGCCCTCCAGGTTCGAGTACGCGCCGAAGTGGATGAACATCCCGAAGCGGTCCGTGCGCCACCACGCGGTGCGGGGCGCGGTGAACGGGTCGTCGGCAGCATGGTTGGTCCCGGGTCCCTCGGCGGGCCGCGGCGGGCGGGCGGCGGCGGACCCCGGGCCGCCCGCCGCCAGCAGCAGCGCAGCCAGCGCCACCACGACTCCCAGTCTCCGGAACGGTCTCGTGCGGCTGTGCATCGCTCGCTCCCTCGGGTCGGATGGTCCCGTCGGCGAACCGGGCGCGCGCCTCCCGTTGGTCCCGTCGGCGAACCGGGCGCGCGCCTCCCGTGTCCTCCCGCATGGTGCAGCCCCCACCCCGCGACCGGAAGACCCCGGACACCACAAACATCGGAGCACTGGAGGCAAGTGGGCCCTCGAAAGCGGCCCGAGGGGTCTGCACAGCCTCATTGCTCGGACCAAAGCGGCCGTGGGGTGGTTGGCCGAGATGCGTACGGTCAGACGTCCCGCCGCTGCGCCCTGCGCCGCGGTGCCCTGGTGCACCCCCCGCCGTTGGCTGTTCAATGAGCCGCCCGGCCGCACCCACTGGAGGTCCCATGGAAGCCGTCGCCCCGCCCGCCGCCGGTGCCCCCGCCATCCGCTGCGCGGGGCTGGAGCGCGGCTACCCGGAGTTCGCCGACCGTGCCGCCCGCATCGCAACCGGCTTACGCCAGGCAGGAGTCGAGCCGGGTGACCGGATCGCCGTGGTGCTCCGCAACGAGCCCGCGCACCTGGAGATCACCACCGGCGCCGCCCTCCTCGGCGCCTCCGCGGTCCCGGTCAACTGGCACTTCCGCCACGACGACCTGCGGCACGTCCTCACCGACAGCGGCAGCAAGGTCGTCTTCGTCCACACCGACCTGCTGGACCGGGTGGCCGCCGTCCTGCCCGAGGACGTCCGCCTCGTCGAGGTGGTCGTGCCCGCCGGGGTGGCGGCCGCCTGCGCCTTCACCGCGCCCCCGCCCACCGGCGCGCACCCGCTGCTCGACGAGTGGCTGGCCGCCCACGAGCCACTGGACCGGCCCGCCGCGGAACGCCCGCCCACCGTCATCTACAGTTCCGGAACCACCGGGCGCCCCAAAGGAGTTCTGCGCGCCCCCGTCGCACCGGACCGGCTCGACCAGGCCGTGCAGCGGTTCCTGGAGTACTTCGCGGTGGCGCCCCGCGGCCGGACGCTGATCCCCGCGCCGCTCTACCACGCTTCCCCCAGCCAGCACGCCGTCCTCGCGCTCGCCGCCGGCCTGGACATCACGCTGATGCCGCGGTTCGACGCCGAGGAGTTCCTGCGACTGATCGAGCGGCACCGCATCGAACAGGTACAGGTCGTGCCCACCATGTTCGTACGGCTGCTGAGGCTCCCCAAGGACGTCCGCGAGCGCTACGACCTGTCGTCGCTCACCTCGGTGGTGCACGCCGCCGCACCCTGCCCGCCGCATGTGAAACACGCCATGATCGACTGGCTGGGACCGGTCCTCCGGGAGTACTACGGCGGCAGCGAGACCGGCGCGGTGACGTGGTGCGACAGCGCGGAGTGGCTGGCCCACCCCGGCACCGTCGGCCGGGCGAGCGGCACCGGAGGGGTCGCCGTCCTCGGCCCCGACGGGCAGCCCCTGCCGCCCGGCGCCACCGGCGACATCTACCTCAAACCGTCCGAGGACTGGCCGCAGTTCACCTACCTCGGCGACCCGGCCAAGCGCGCCGCCATGGAAGCGCCGGCCCTGCCCGGCTACGTCACCATCGGCGACATCGGCCATCTCGACGAGGACGGCTACCTCTACCTCAGCGACCGCCGCCACGACATGGTCATCTCCGGCGGCGCCAACATCTACCCCGCGGAGATCGAGGCCGCGCTGCTGACCCTGGACGGGGTGCGGGACGCCGCGGTGTTCGGCATCCCCGACGAGGAGTTCGGCGAGGCCCTCGCCGCCCACCTGGAGACCGAGCCCGGCGTACGGCTCACCGCCGAAGCGGTACGCGCCCACGTCGCCGAGCGCCTCGCCGGCTACAAGGTCCCACGGGCCGTCGTCTTCGAACGGCAACTCCCACGCGACGAGTCCGGCAAACTCTTCAAACGAGAGTTGCGGGAGCCATATTGGGGGTGAGGGGCTGCGCGCATTGCGGTGCGCTTGGGGGTGCCTCCCACGTACTTGGCTGCGGCGCCGCGGGGGTTGCTCACCGGTGCGCTTTGCAGTGTCTCCCACGTACCTGTCTGCGGCGCCGCAAAGCGCGCAACGGCGCGCAACACCCGCGGCGCCGTGGACAGCCACGTACGGGGGCGCCGCAAAGCGCACCGGCGAGAAGCCGCCGCGGCGGGAAAGCCAAGTACGTGGGCGGAATAGCATGCGCAGATGACCCGCTTTCCCGACGGCCTCCCCATGCTCACCCAGATGCGCCGCACCGCCTCCGGGCGGGACTGGCTGGCGCGGCTGCCGGGGATCGTCGGCGAGTTGGAGCGGCGCTGGGAGGTGCGGCTCGGGCCGCCGTTCCAAGGGGGCAGCTGCTCCTGGGTGGCGCCGGCCGAACTGCCCGGCGGGTCACCGGCCGTCCTCAAGGTCACCTGGCCGCACCGCGAGGCCGACGGGGAGGGGCCCGCCCTGCACGCCTGGAACGGCCGCGGCGCCGTACGGCTGCTGCGCCGGGCGCCCGAGCTGGGGGCGCTGCTGATCGAGCGGTGCCGGCCCGGTACCGAACTCGGTGACGCCGCGCTGCCGCCCGCCGAGCGGCTCGGCCTCGCCGCGGACCTGCTGCGCGACCTGTGGTCAGCGCCCGCCCCGCCCGACGGCGAACTGGAGCGCATGGACGCGGTGTGCGCCGAATGGGCCGGGCTCCTGGAGGAGCGGATGGACCGGCTGCGGCCCGGCTACGACCCGGGTCTGGTGGCGCTCGGCGCGCGGCTGCTGCGCGAACTGCCGCGGTCCGCCCGCCGCGAGGTCGTCGTGCACGGTGACTTCAACCCCGGCAACGTGCTGGCCGCGGAGCGCCGCCCGTGGCTGGTCATCGACGCCAAGCCGATGGTCGGCGACCCGGCGTACGACCCGGCCCCGCTGCTGCTGCAGATCGACGATCCCTTCGCGTACGCGGACCCCCGCCCGGTGCTGCGTGAGCGCTACGCGCAGGTCGCAGAGGCGCTGGACGAGGAGCCGGAACGGCTGCTGGCCTGGTCGGTGGCGCGTGGGGTGGAGAGCGCGCTGTGGTGTGCCGCGCACGGCGATGTGCCGGGCGGAGCCGCACAGTTGACGGAGCTTCAGATACTGGCCGGACTGGCCGGATTGTGACGGGCGGATCCGGCCATCGGAGGCCGGACAGCCTCTAGGGTCGGAAGCATGAGCGCGCTTGGGGAGCGGGAGCCGGTTCATGTGACGGTGTGGGACGAGGCGACGCCCGGGGCGCCGCGGGTGCTGCTGGTGCACGGCACCATGACCTGGGGGACGGAGTGCTTCGCCGGACAGCGGCCGCTGTCCGAGATGTTCCGGCTGGAACTGATCGACCGGCGCGGCTACGGCGACAGCCCGGACATCGCCCGCAGCGACTACGAGACGGACGCCGAGGACGTCCTGGGGCTCCTCGGCCACGGGGCGCACCTCGTGGGCCATTCATACGGTGCGGCCGCCGTGATGCTGGCCGCGTCGGCGCGCCCGGAAGCGGTGCAGTCGCTCACCCTCATCGAGCCGAGCCCGCTGCGCACCGCGGCCCGGCACCCCACCGTGGCAGCCGCGGTACGGCGGATCCGGGAGGCGTACGGTGCGCTCGACGCCACGGCGATGGACCCGGAGGTGTATCTGCGGGTCTCCACCGAGCCGTACGGCCTGCCGATGCCCGAGCCGACCCCGCGGAAACTGCGCGCGGTACGGTCGGCGATGCACGAACGGCCCGTATGGGACGCGGAGTTGCCGCTCGGGCCACTGACCGCCGCCACGCTGCCCAAGGTCGTGATCAACGGGACCTGGGAGTCCGCGCATCCGGAGTACCGGGAGTTCACCGGCGCGGCGCTGGCGGCCTGCGGGGAGTACCTCGCCGAGGTGATCGGCGCCCGCCACGTCCAGGTGAGCGGCGCCGCCCACGCACCGCACCAGGAGCGTTCCGACGCGGTGAACGCCGTGCTCACCCGGTTGTGGCAGAGCTGACGGTACGGCTACCGGGCGCCCGGTGCCGGTCCGTTCCCAGGGGGCGGACGAAGGCCGCCGCCGGCGGGCGGTAGGCGGGGCGCCGGCGTCGGGCGCACACCAGGCGTGCGCGGCAACACCGGGCGGCCGCCCGCGCCCGGTCTCCTCGGCTCCGGCCGCCGGCTCCCGCCCCGACCGGCCCAGCGCTCGACGCCGGGCCGGTCGGGGCGGGCGGGCGTAGGACGTGGGGTTCGGCCGTACCGAAGCTCTCGCGCACGGGAGGGCAGCCTAGGGTGCCGTGTGCCGTGTGCCGTGTGCCGTGTGCCGTGTGCCAGGTGCCGCGTGCTCGGCTCAGGCGGCCTCAGACGGCCTCAGGCGACCTCGATGCCGTACTGCTGGACCAGGGCCGTGAGGCCGCCGGGGTAGCCCTTGCCGCCGAGGACGAAGTCCCAGTCGCCGCCCGGCCGTTGCCGGAAGGAACCGAGGACCAGTGCGGTCTCGCCGCGCCGACCGTCCGAGACCGGCAGCCGTCCCTGTTCCTCCCCCGCGGCGTCGAGCAGCCGGATCCGGGCGTCGGTGAAGCCGGAGAGGTCGGCATCGGGGTTGGCCTGGGGGTCGACGGCGGCGACCAGTACCAGCCGGTCGGCGTCCGGTGGCAGCCCCTCGAAGTGCACCTGCACCGCGGCCCGGTCGGGGGCGGTGGCGGGCAGCATCCGTACCGAACCGTCCGGTGTACGCGGGTTGTTGTAGAAGACGAAGTGGTGGTCGTCGAGCACGGTGGTCCCCTTGCAGACCAGGGCGCAGACGTCGAGGGCCACCTCTCCGGACCAGGTCATGCCGAGGATGTTGTGGTCCGGCGTCTCGGTGGTGGCGGTGGCGGGGGTGCTGGTTCCCGCGGGGGCGACCGGGCCGGTGGCGTCGTCGGGGGCGGGTGCGCCGAGACGGCCGCGGAGGCCGTAGCGGGCGAGCAGGTCGACGAGTTCGGGGCCGGCGATGAGGCTGAGCGGTTTGCCGTTGGCGAAGGTGTGCGCGCCGGGACCGAAACGGGAGGTGGTCACCAGGACGCCCTTGTTGGCGCCCTCGGCCTGGACCGTGCCGTAGAGGTCGCGGACCGCGGTGGGCGGGACGGTGTTGCGGTACCGCTTGACCTGCACGACGATCTTGCCGCCGCGGATCGGGTCGGGGTCCAGCGCGTCCACGTCCACCCCGCCGTCGCCGGACCGCTGGGTGGTGACGGCCTGCATGCCCATCGCCCGGAACAACTCCGCGATCAGGTTCTCGAAGGCGATCGGGTCCATCTCGTAGAGGTCCGGCTCGGCCTCGCCGCCGTGCGAGACGACGGCGCCGGTGCCGCCGACGTCGCCCGGCAGCCGTCCGGGTCGTACCGCCGAGCGCTGGTCGGGGCGGGCGGCCAGCTGTCCGCGCAGGCCGTCGGTCAGGCACTCCACCGCGCTGACCCGGTCGAGGTGGAGGGCGTCGAAGGCGCTGCGCGGGGCCATGACGGTGGCGAGGTACACCTGCGCGGGCCGGCCGGTCGCCGGGTCGACGTCGTCCACGAAGCCGTTGAGCGCCACCGAGTCGAGCGCGCCGTAGGTGTCGGCGGCGAAGAGGTCCCGTAGGACCAGCAGCATGCTCTGGGCCAGGACGTCGCGGTAGAGCGCGCGGCGCTGGGCGGCCGGCCGGGCGGTCTCCTTCTCCTGGTCGGCGGTGGCCTGGTACCGGACGGCCTTGGTCTCCGGGACGACGGCGTAGCCGGGCAGCTCCCAGTCCAGGACGAGTTGGCGGCCCGTCGGGTCGTAGGCGGCGGCGACCCGCCGGGGGAACCCCTCCGGCCAGGCGGTGGAGGCGTAGAGCGCGGCGGAGAAGTACTCGACGGCGGCCTCCGCGTCGCCGTTACGAAGGCCGGTCAGCAGCTCCTCGATGCCGGCGTTGTGCCGCCGGATCTCCTCCAGCGTGCCGGCGGCCCACTGGTCGTACTGCCGCCGGTACGCGGCGAGTTGGTTCTGCCGCTGGTGTTCGGCGGCCTGGGCGGCGTACCAGTCCTGTTCGTACCGGGCGCGGGCCTCTTCCTGGGCGCGGTCCCGACGCGCCGCACCCAGGTGCCAGCCGCTGCCGGAGGGCGCCTGATAGCGGGCCGGGTCGGGCATCGGTACGGGGGTGGCGAGGGCGCCCGGAGCGAACTCCTCGATGCGCTCGGGGCGCAGCAGCGCGGCGGCGCCGAACGCCGGGGCCCGGCAGCCGTCGG
Organism: Streptomyces sp. NPDC021749; assembly: GCF_040640655.1. Classification (NCBI taxonomy): domain Bacteria; kingdom Bacillati; phylum Actinomycetota; class Actinomycetes; order Kitasatosporales; family Streptomycetaceae; genus Streptomyces; species Streptomyces sp. NPDC021749. Next base: position 225,286 of record NZ_JBFACE010000007.1, read on the forward strand.
CGAGCAGGCCGGTGAGCGCGGCGACCCGCGCCTCCAGCTCCTCGGTCCGGCGGCGGGCATCCGCCTCGCGCTGCTGCCGGTAGGCCGCCTGCCGTTCCCGGTGCAGCCGCGCCATGGCCCGCTCGGCGTCCCGGGCCTGCCGTTCCTGTTCGCGCTGCGCCTGGGCGTACGCACGGCGCTGGGCTTCCTCCCGGCGCTGCTGCTGGCGCTGCGCCTCGGCCCAGACGGCCATTAATCCATGGGAACGGCGGCTCATGTCGACTCTTCGTCCTCCCCCCGGGGCGGCGGCCCCCGGAACCCTGCGGAAGCGGCTTCACCAGCACTGTTACAGCTGACCGTCGTAGTCGACTCTAGCGGCAGCGCGATGCCGGGACGGTGGCGGGACAAGACGTTTCCGACGCCGGGACTTCACGAGCGGGGGAGGCCCCTCAGGCGGCGGCCGGCCCCCTCCCGGCGGCTGTCCTCCGCGCGGTGGCGGTCGCCGAGGCGTCGTAGCCGTCGGCGACTCCGGGCACCAGGACGCAGTCGCCTTCGATGTGCCGGGTCCGCAGCGGCAGGATCTCCTGATAGGCCGGGGAGTCGTACCAGGCCCGCGCCTCCTCGATGCCGGGGAACTCGATGACGACGACGAAGCCCGGCCACTCGCCCTCCCGCACCTCGACCTGGGCGTTGTGCACCCGGAACCGCCCACCGAAGGGGTCCAGGGTCGACTGGATCCGCTCCAGGTACTCGGCGATGTCCGGGTGCGGGGCGGCGGGGCGGAGGTGGGCGATGGCGAACGCGCTCATGGGACTGCCTTTCGTGGTGGCGTAGGGGCCGGGTGACGCGGTCCACGCTTCCAGGCCGCGGCGAGTGGGTCGATTACCTCCCAGGTAGTCGGCTTTCCCGCCGTTGCGGTTTGCGGGGCCCGTACGCAGCTGTCTGCGGCGCCGGGGTTCTTCTCGCCGTTGCTCCCCCACTGCCTGAAGGGCGTGGAAGGTGCCAACGGCGAGCAACAACCGCGGCGCCGCAGACGAGTACGTGCGGGGCGCCGCAAGCGCACAACGACGAGACGACCCGCTGCGCCGCAGCCAGGTACGTGGGAGATCGCAAAGCGCACCGGCGTGCACCTCCCGACGGCGCCGCAGCCAGGTACGTGGGGGGCAGCCAAGCGCAGCCCCCATCCGGGGGAGTGGAGTCGACATAGCGTTAAACCGGCACTCGCTCGGGCAACCGGCTTGATATCTGTCGGGTATGAGGGCTTATGGGCGGTATCGGGTAGCCAGCCGGAGATACGCGGTGGGCGCGCTGGTCGTGGCGCTGTTCGTCGCGCTGGCCGCAGGCTGTGGGGAGGGGCAGCCGGCCACGCGGCCCGGCCCCGGCGGGGAAGCGTCGAGCTCGGGGTCACGGACGGGCATGGAGGCCCGTCCGCCCGCGCGGGCACCCATCGCCGAGCCCGTCGCCCCGCGGCCGTTCACACTCGTCGCCGCGGGGGACGTGATCCCGACGCACCCCGAGGTGCTCGACACCGCGCAGGAGGACGCGCCCCTCGACGGTTACGACTTCCGGCCGATGCTCAAGGGCGTGGTGCCGGTCGTCTCCGGCGCCGATGTGGCGCTGTGTCATCTGGATGCGCCGCTCGGTCCGCTCGACGGGCCGTTCACCGGCTATCCGCTCCTCCAGTCACCGCCGCAGATCGCCACCGCGCTCAAGGCCGCCGGCTACGACTCCTGCGGCACCGCCTCCCATCACGTCCTCGACCAGGGACTGCCCGGTATCCGCCGGACCCTGGACGCGCTGGACACGGTCGGGCTGCGGCATCCCGGCGCGGCCCGGGATGCCGCCGAGGCCGCCCGTCCGGCGCTGCTGCGGGCCCCCGGCGGGGCGCGGGTCGCCCACCTGTCGTACACCGACGGCGTCGAGGGCGGCGGACCGCCGGACGGTGCGCCCTGGGCGGTGAACCTGCTCGACGAGGAGAAGATCATCGAGGATGCGCGGGCGGCCCGGCGGGCGGGTGCCGATGTCGTGGTCGTCAGCCCGGCCTGGGGCAGCGAGTACCGGACCGCCCCGGACGAGGAGCAGCTCGCGCTGGCCCGGGCGCTCACCGCCGCCGAGACCGACGGCCGCCCCGACATCGACCTGATCGTCGGCACCCATGCGCACACCCCGCAGCCGTACGAGAAGGTCAACGGCACCTGGGTCGTCTACGGCCTCGGTGACCAGGTCTCCGGTGTGATGAGGCAGTCGCGCGGCAACTGGGGCACCCTCGCCCGCTTCCGGTTCGCGCCGCCCGAGCGTCCCGGCGGTCGCTGGCGGGTCACCGAGGCCGCCTACGTTCCGCAGCTCGCCGAGCAGGGCCCGCAGGTCCGTGTGCGGAACCTCGCGCGGACCGGCGCGCACCGCGACGTCCGGAGGCGGATCGGTGCGGCGGTGCTGAGCCGGGGCGCCGCGGAGGACGGGCTGACGATGGGGCGGTGAGGCCGGCCGGCCGTGGTGTGAAACCCTGGTCAGAGGTATGAAACCCTGGTCATACACCCGTCGGCAGGCGCAGGGAAAGGGAAGGGGGCCGCAGGGCAGTGGGCGAGAGTGCGGCCGTCCGGGCCCGTAACCCCCGCGGGCAGGGCGAGCGCCTGCGGGAGGAACTGCTGCGGGCCACCGAGCGGCTCCTGGAGCAGGTCGGCAGTGAGGACGCGCTGTCGCTTCGGGCGGTCGCCCGGGAGGCCGGCGTCGCCGCCCCGAGCATCTACCGGCACTTCTCCGACAAGACCGAGCTGGTCTGGGCGACCCTTGAGGTCAGCTACGAGCGGCTGGCCGCGGCGATGGCCGAGGCCGCCGAACGGGCCGCCGAGGACGACCCGGTGGCGCGGCTGCGCGCCCAGCTGCGGGCCTACTGCCGTTACGCCGTCGCCCATCCGGCCACCTATCGCCTGCTGTACGAGACCCGGCAGACCCCGGTCGGTCCCGAGCGGCTGGCCGGCCACCCCGCCGGGCTGCTGGTGCGCAGCTGGCAGCGGGCGCTGACCGCCTGCGAGGATGCCGGCTGGCGGGTGCGGGGCGCGCGCTCGGAGGCACCGTACGTGCTGTGGTCGGCCGTGCATGGCCGGGTGATGCTCTGGCAGGTCATGCCCAGCCGCAAGGACGCCCGCCGACTGGACCGTTTCGTCGACGAGATGCTGCAGTTGTTGTTGGAGCGCTAGCAGAGGGTCTTTCCCCCGGGGCGCTATCCCCTGAGGCGTTTTCCCCTGAGGTGCTTTCCTCTGAGGCGCTGTCATGCCTCTCTTCCTCCAGGCCCTCCTCCGCCCCGTCCGCGGCCCCTTCCTCCGCCCCTTCCTCGGACCCTTCCTCCGCCCCCTCCTTGGACCCTTCCTCGGACCCTCCCCGGATCCCTCATCCCGCCGCTCACCTGACCCCGACCCGCGTACCCGTGTATTACGCATGTAAGTTTACAGTCGTTAGGCGAACGTTCGGCTCATGACGCACGCCCCCTGGCGGCGTGCGCGCACACGCACGATGAATGAGATGAGCGCAATGACACTTTCCACCGCCCCGGCGCCGCTGCCCGTCGAGCCCCCGAGCGGCTGCCCCTTCGACCCGCCGGCCGAGTTCGGTGCCCTGCGCGCCACCCAACCGATCTCCAAGATCGGTCTGCCGGACGGAAGTTGGGCCTGGCTCGTGACGCGTTACGCCGGCATCCGGGCCGTTCTGGGCGACCTCCGTTTCAGCTCCGACACGACCGTGCACGGCTATCCGCGGAGCGGGATGACCGGCGGCGGCAGCACCCACAACCGAGGCTTCATCCGTATGGACCCGCCCGAGCACACCCGGCTGCGACGCATGGTCACCCGCGAGTTCATGGTCAAGCGGGTCGAGGCGCTGCGCCCGGAGATCCAGCGCCTCACCGACGAACTCTGCGACGCGATGGAACGTGCCGAGGGCCGCGAGAAGGGCGGCGTCGACCTGATCGAGGCGCTGGCGCTGCCGGTCCCGTCCCTGGTCATCAGCCTGCTGCTGGGCGTGCCCTACGACGACCACGAGGTCTTCCAGCGGCTCACCGGCACCCTGCTCTCCCGCACCGTCACCGACGATGACCGCGAGGCCGCCCGGCGTGAACTGCGCCACTACCTCGACCAGTTGGTCACCGTCAAGGAGGCCGAGCCGGGCGACGACATCCTGGGCCGGCTGATCGTCGAACAGCAGCGGACCGGCGAGATCAATCACGACGAGGTGACCGCCTTCGCCGCCCTGCTGCTGATCGCCGGGCACGAGACCACCGCCAACATGATCGGGTTGAGCGCGCTGACGCTGATGCGCGATCCGGAGACCGCCGAGCGGCTGCGCCAGGAACCCGCGCTGATCCGCGGTGCCGTGGAGGAACTGCTGCGGTTCCACAGCATCATCCGCAACGGCCCCCGCCGGGTCGCCACCGAGGACGTCGAGGTCGGCGGGCACCTCATCCGGGCCGGCGAGGGCGTCGTGGCGGCCGTCCCCTCCGGCAACCGCGACGAGACCGTCTTCCCCGAACCCGACCGGCTCGACATCGCCCGCCCCAACGCCCAGCACCACGTCGCCTTCGGGTACGGCATCCACCAGTGCCTCGGCCAGGCGCTGGCCCGGGTCGAACTCCAGGTCGTCATCGGCACGTTGCTGCGCCGCTTCCCGACGATGCGGCCCGCGGTACCGATCGCGGAGATCCCGTTCCGTACCGACATGTCGATCTATGGCTGCCACGCCCTGCCCGTCACCTGGTAGACCGGCCACTCGGCCACTCGGCCACCCGGCCCCACCCGACACCCCGGCCACCTCACTCGCTCACCCCCAACCTCACCCACCCCCACGGAGACCGACCATGAAGATCACCCTCGACGCCGACAAGTGCTGCGCCGCCGGCCAGTGCGTGCTGATCGCCCCCGAGGTGTTCGACCAGCGTGACGAGGACGGCGTCGTGGTGCTGCTCGACGCCGAACCGCCGGCCGACCAGCACGACGCGGTCCGCGAGGCCGCCGCCATCTGCCCGGCCGCCGTCATCGAGGTCCACTCATGACCAGCCGCCCGATAGCCGTGGTCGGCGCGTCCGCGGCCGGCCTCGCCGCGGCCGAGGCGCTGCGCCGCTTCGGCTGGACCGGTCCGCTCGCGCTCATCGGTGACGAGCGCCATCTCCCGTACGACCGGCCGCCGTTGTCGAAACAGCTGCTGCACGGCACCTGGGAGCCGGAGCGGCTGCTGCTGCGCACCAAGGACCAGCTCGACCCGCTCGGTCTCGACCTGCGGCTCGGGACCCGGGCCACCGGCCTCGACGTGGCCGCCCGCACCCTCACCCTGGACACCGGCGAACGCCTCGACTGCGCGGGGGTGATCGTCGCCACCGGGGTCGCGGCCCGTACGCTGCCCGGCGCCGAACGCCTCACCGGCGTCCACACCCTGCGCACCCTCGACGACGCACTGGCGCTGCGCGGCCGGCTGGCCGACCGCGGCCGCCGCCTGGTGATCGTCGGCAACGGGGTGCTGGGCTGCGAAGCGGCCGCGGTGGCACGGGAGTTGGGGCACGAAGTGACCCTCGTCGGCCCCGACCCGGTACCCATGGCCGCCGCCGTCGGCACCGCGGTCGGGGAACTGCTCGCCGAGGAGCACCGGGCCCACGGGGTCACCCTGCGCACCGGCGTGGTGGAGGGCTTCGACGCACTCGGGGACGGGGTCACCGTAGGCGCGGTCCGGCTGGCCGACGGGGGTGCCTCCGCGAGTGGGGGCGCAGCCGGTGAGGGTCCCTCCGGCGAGGGCGGTGTAGTCAGTGGGTGTGCCCCCGTCAGCGGAGGCGTAGCCGCCGTGGGAGAGGGAGAGGGAGAGGAAGGCGCCACCCGGCTGCCCGCCGACACCGTGCTGCTCGCCATCGGGTCCACCCCCGCCGTCGGCTGGCTGGGCGACGATCCGGCCCTGGACACCACCGACGGGCTGCGCTGCGACGCGTACTGCGCCGCCGCGCCCGGCATCTACGCCGCCGGCGACGTGGCCCGCTGGGAGCACCCGGTGCACGGCCGGCCACTGCGCATCGAGCACCGGATGAACGCCACCGAACAGGGCATGGCCGCCGCCCGCAACCTGCTCGCCGAACTGGCCGCGGAGGGTGCCGACGGCCAGGAGCGCCGCCCGTTCGCCCCGGTCCCGTACTTCTGGTCCGACCAGTACGACCTCAAGATCCAGGCGTACGGGCCGACCGCGGGGGCCGACCGCATCGAAACCCCGGTGCTCGACCGGCCCGGACGCCGCGTCCTCGCGGTCTACGGCCGGGAGGGCCGCGCGGTCGGCGTGCTCGCCGCCGGGCTGCCGCCGCGCCAGATCCGGGCGCTGCGGGCCGTCGTCGCCACCCCGCTGCCCTGGGACGAGGCGCTGACGCGCGTCGGCGCCGCGACCGCCACCGGCTGACGGGTCCCCGAGCACCGCGGGCCGTGCCCGATCATGGACGGATGGCCGACTCGTACGTACGGGTGCGCGGCGCCCGTGAGCACAACCTCCGCACCATCGACGTGGACATCCCGAGGGACGCGCTGGTCGCGTTCACCGGGGTGTCCGGGTCGGGCAAGTCCTCCCTCGCCTTCGGCACCCTCTACGCCGAGGCCCAGCGCCGCTACTTCGAGTCGGTGGCGCCCTACGCCCGACGGCTGATCCACCAGGTCGGCGCGCCCAAGGTCGAGGACATCACCGGGCTGCCGCCGGCCGTCGCACTGGAACAGCGGCGCTCCGCGCCCACCTCCCGCTCCTCCGTCGGCACCGTCACCACCCTCTCCAACACCCTCCGGATGCTGTTCTCCCGCGCCGGCGACTACCCGGAAGGCACGACCGAACGGCTCGACTCCGACGCCTTCTCGCCCAACACCGTGGCCGGCGCCTGCCCCGAATGCCACGGCCTGGGCACCGTCCACCGCGTCACCGAACAGTCCCTGGTCCCCGATCCCGCGCTGTCCGTCCGCGAGGGCGCCATCGCCGCCTGGCCCGGCGCCTGGCAGGGCAAGAACCTCCGCGACATCCTCGCCACCCTCGGCCACGACATCGACCGGCCCTGGCGCGAACTTCCGCAGGCCGACCGCGACTGGATCCTGTTCACCGACGAACGGCCCGTCGTCACCGTCCACCCGGTCCGCGAGGCCGGCCGCATCCAGCGCCCCTACAAGGGCCAGTACATGAGCGCCCGCCGCTACGTCCTGCACACCTTCGCCGACTCCAAGAGCGAGACGCTCAGACGGCGCGTCCAGGGCTTCATGGTCGCCGAGCCCTGCCCGCAGTGCGCCGGACGGCGGCTGCGACCCGAGGCGCTCGCCGTCACCTTCGAGGGCCGGGACATCGCCACCCTCGCCGCCCTGCCGCTCGGCGCGCTCGCCGAACTGCTCCGCCCCACCGCCGCCCGTACCGACGACGAGGTCGCCCCGGCGCTCGCCCGCGACCTCGTGGCCCGCATCGAGGTCCTCACCGAACTCGGCCTCGGCTACCTCAGCATGGACCGGCCCGCACCCACCCTGTCCGCGGGCGAGCTCCAGCGGCTGCGGCTCGCCACCCAGCTGCGCTCCGGCCTGTTCGGCGTCGTCTACGTCCTGGACGAGCCGTCCGCCGGACTCCACCCGGCCGACACCGAGGCCCTGCTCACCGTCCTCGGACGGCTCAAGGACGCCGGGAACACGCTGTTCGTGGTCGAGCACGACATGGACGTGGTACGGCACGCCGACTGGATCGTGGACATCGGGCCGCGCGCCGGGGAACACGGCGGCCGGGTCCTGCACAGCGGACCGGTCGCCGCCCTCGCCGACGCAGAGGCCTCCGCCACCCGCCGCTACCTCTTCGCCACCGAACCGCCCCCCGAGCGCACCCCGCGCACCCCCTCCGGGACGCTGAGCCTGCGCGGCGTCACCCTGCACAATCTGCGCGGACTGGACGCGGCCTTCCCGCTCGGCGTCTTCACCGCCGTCACCGGCGTCTCCGGATCGGGCAAATCGACGCTGGTCACCCGGGTCCTCGCGGAGACCGTACGGGACCACCTCGGCGCCGGCCGGGCCGACGCCGCCGAGGACGCCGCCGAGGACGCCGCCGAGGACGGAACCGACGCCGGCCCGACGGCCCGCGCCCAGCTCACCGGCGCCGACGGCCTGGCGGCGATCGACCGGCTGGTCCGCGTCGACCAGAAGCCGATCGGCCGCACCCCGCGCTCCAACCTCGCCACGTACACCGGGCTGTTCGACGCGGTGCGGAAGGTCTTCGCCGCCACCGACGAGGCCCGGGCCCGGGGCTACACCGCCGGACGGTTCTCCTTCAACGTCGCCGCCGGCCGCTGCGAGACCTGCCAGGGCGAGGGCTTCGTCGCCGTGGAACTCCTCTTCCTCCCCGGCACCTACGCGCCCTGCACCGCCTGCCACGGCGCCCGCTACCGCCCCGAAACCCTGCAGATCACCTACCGGGGCCGGACCATCGCCGACGTCCTCGACATGACCGTGGACACCGCGGCGGACTTCCTCGCCGACCTCCCGGCCGCCGCCCGCAGCCTGCGCACCCTGAAGGACGTCGGCCTCGGCTACCTCCGGCTCGGCCAGCCCGCCACCGAACTGTCCGGCGGCGAGGCCCAGCGCATCAAACTCGCCACCGAACTCCAGCGCACCCGCCGCGGCCACACCCTCTACCTGCTCGACGAGCCCACCACCGGGCTGCATCCGGCCGACACCGAGGTGCTGCTGCGCCAGCTGCACGGCCTGGCCGACGCCGGCCACACCGTCGTGGTCGTCGAGCACGACATGGGCGTGGTCGCCGGCGCTGACCACGTCATCGACCTCGGTCCGGGCGGCGGCGCGGACGGCGGACGGATCGTGGCGGCAGGCACCCCCGCGGAGGTCGCCGCCGCCCCGGGCAGCCGCACCGCCCGCTATCTGGCCCGGCGGAGGGGGCACCCGGGCCCGTCCTGACGGTCCGCTAATGTACGCAGGTCAGATCACCAGGCAACACCACCGCGCAGCACTGCGCAGCACCACGAAGGGGGCACCTCTCATGGCAGACATCAACGAGGCCAGGGCGACGTTCGACCGCTACGACGCGGACGGCGACGGCCAGGTCACGCCGGACGAGTTCAAGCGGGCGATGGCGGAGATGGGCGATGCGTTCGTCACCGGCCCGGTCGCCGAGGCCGTCATCAAGGCCAAGGACACCGACCACGACGGCACCATGTCCTTCGACGAGTTCTGGCAGGCCCTGCAGGGCTGACACCCGCCCCGCCCCGCGGCACACCCCCTTCGCCGCCCGTTCGCCCGCGACCGCGCGCCGTGCCGCCGGCCACGGGCGAACGGGGTGCCGTCACCGTCGGCCGGCCGCACCACCTGGCGCCGCGGTGCCCACCGGCGGCGGCGCGGCCCGCTCGCCGGTGCCCCAGCCGGACGGCTCCGCGCCGAGGTCGAAGGCCAGTTCCCGGCCGCTGCGCAGCTCAGCCGTGGTCAGATACGTACGGTCCCGGTCGGCACCGTCCAGACGGACCGACTGGACATAGCGCCGGGACGCGGACGTACCGGGCGCGGTGACGGTGAAATGCCCCGCCGGGTAGTAGCGCCGGTCCAGCGTCAGGTCCACCCGGTCGAAGACCGGGGTGCTCAGGCCCCAGGTGTCGGTGCCCGGCTGCACGGGGAACACCCCGATCGACGACAGCACCATCCACGCCGACATCGTCCCCAGGTCGTCGTTTCCGGTCATCCCGCTGGGCGTGTCGGTGAACAGCGTCAGTGCCGCATGCACCACGTCCGTCGTCTTCCACGGCCGGCCGGTGGACAGATAGGTGTACGGAGCGATCAGGTCCGGTTCGTTCTGCGGGTTGTACTTGTCCGCGTTGTAGTAGTCGTACGGCCCGTTGACCCACACCTCACGGGCGGTCCGCTCCGGATCCGCCAGCAGCTTCCGGTACGCGAAGAACGCATCGAGCCGCTCGTCCGCCTCGTCCCGGCCGCCGATCAGCTTCAGCATCCCGGGCAGGTCCTGCGGCACCAGCCACTGGTACTGCCAGGACGTGCCCTCGTGGAACCCCTCGCTCTTGGCGGGGTCGGCCGGACCGGTGAACGCGCCGTGCTCGTCCCGGGCCCGGAAGAAGCCGGTCGACGGGTCGAAGATCCTCCGGTAGTTCTGCGCCCGGGCCGCATAGCGGTCGGCGTCCGCGGTGTGCCCGAGGTCCCGCGCCATCTGCGCCAGCATCGCGTCCGACAGGGCGTATTCCAGCGTCGCCGAGGCCCCGTGGTCGAAGTCCGAGTCGCCGGGCTTGCGGTGCGGGCGGCCCTTGACGTACGGCGCGAAACCGTCCCTCAGGTACTCCGCGTTCGCCTCCCGCCCGACGGCCGGCGACGCGGCCGGCGGCACCCCGTCGGCGTTCTTCCTCAGCGCGGCGTACGCCTCCTCCTCATGGCCCCTCAGCAGCCCCTGCCGATAGGCGTTGGTCAGGAACGGGGTGACCGGGTCTCCGGTCATGATGTTCGTCTCGACCGTTCCGTAGCCCCACTTGGGCAGCCAGCCGCCCTCCTTGTCGATCCGCAGCACCGACAGCGCCATGTCGCGCGATTCGCGCGGCGCCAGCAGGGCGAGCAGCTGCGCCTGGGTGCGGTAGGTGTCCCACAGCGACCAGTTCTGGTAGTAGGCGGAGCCGCCGAACTCGGCCGTCCGGTGCACCGTGCGGTCCCAGCCGGTGTAGCGCCCGTCCACGTCGCTGCCGAGGTTCGGCGCGAGGAACGACCGGTAGAGCGAGGAGTAGAACGTCCGGCGCAGCGTCCGGCTGCCGCCCTGCACCCGCACCAGGGCCAGCCGCCGCTCCCACGCGGCACCGGCCGCGGCCCGGACCCGGTCGAACGAGCCCCCGCCCTCCGCGCGCAGATTGCGGGCCGCGCCCGCCGCGTCGACGTAACTGACGGCGGTGGTCGCCTCGACCGTACGGTCCCCGCGGGTGTCGAAGCGGACGTAGGCGCCGTGCCGGCCGCCCGCCGTGGACCCGCGCGAACCGGGCGTGACCGTGTCGCCCTCCCAGGTGCCGTACGAGGTGAACGGCCGGTTGAAGCGGGTGAGGGTGTAGACGGTGTACGGCTCGGTGTCCTGGCAGAAGCCGCGGCCGGTGAGGGCGGTGCGGACGGTGCGGGAGTCCAGCACCTCGACCTTGGTGGAGACCGTCCGGTGCAGCGACTGCCCGGCGTTGAGCAGCACATTGGCCTTGTCGGTGGCCGGGAAGGTGTAGCGCTGCCGGCCGGTGCGGGCGGTGGCGGTCAGCTCGGCGGTGATGCCGCCGTACGAGGTCAGGCCGACCCGGTAGTAGCCCGGCCGGGCCGACTCGTCGTCATGCCGGAAAGCGGCCGCGTACTTGGCGTTGTCGGTCTCGGTGAGGTCGCCCGTGGTGGGCAGCACCGGCAGATCACCGCCGAGCCCGCAGCCGACGCCGGAGATGTGCACCGGGCTGAAACCCCGGATGTGGTCGTCGTCGTAGCCGTAGCCGGTGGTGTGGCCGGTGTCGGGGGAGAGCTGCACCATGCCGAACGGCACCGCGGCGCCGGGGTAGGTGTTGCCGTCCTTCCGGCTGCCGATGAAGGGGTTGACCAGGTCGGTGAGCGGGCCGCCGGGCGGCGCGGCCTGCGCGGCGGGGGCGGTGAGCCCGCCTGCGACCAGTGCGGCCGCCAGTACCGCGCCCGCGGTACGCAGCCGGTTGCGACTGGGCCATGGCATGAATCCGGACCTCCGGTTCGCCGACAACGTTGTCAGGGCGCGCTCATTCTTGGGGCCCATCAGGTCCGCGTCAAGAGGCGGTGGGGTCAACTGCGGTGCGGTACGGGACGATTGGGGTGTGGTGCAGGGCAGGTGCGATGCGCTGCGCGCCGTCTCGTAGGCTCACCCGGTGCGCACCCTCCCCGCCGACGTCGTCCGCTACGCGGTGGCCATCGAACCGTCCGAACTCGCCTGGGGCCGGCTGCACGGCCGGCTGACCGCCGCCGACACCGTCCGGCTCGCCTTTCTCCGCCGCTGCGATCTGGGAGCCTCCGGCTCCGGTGAGGCGTTCGCGCTGATCCACGCGCAGGGCCCGTCGGAGCCCGAACTGGACGCGGTCTGCCGGGAGATCCCGGGAGCGGGGACGGACGCCGCGGGGCGGATCTGGGACTACCTCGCGCTGGTCGCGCAGAGCGCACCCGAGAGGGCGGACGGTAGGGGACCGGCAGGTACGGGGGTGGCCGGCACCGGGGTGGCCGGTGCGGGGGTGGCCGTTACGGGGATGGCCGTTACGGGGATGGCCGGTACCGAAGTGGCCGGCGTGAGGGCTGCTGGTACGGGGGTGGCCGGCACCGAAGGGGTCGGTGCGGGGGTGGACGCGTGTCAACTGGCCGCGGGCCGGGCCGAGTTCCTGCTCGCCCGCGCCGCGTCGGGCCGGGGCATGAACTGGCGGGAGAGTGCGGCGCTGCTGGGTACCGACCGGCCGGAAGAGGTGGACGCCGCCTTCGAGCGCGGCGAGGAGTTGGCGGGCGTCGCGGTGATCGGGCTCGCGCTGACCCATCCCGACCCGGCGGCGATCCTGCCCAGGGTCGCCCGGGCCCTGGAGCGCGCCCTGGAGTCGTCGGACCACCGGCTCCGCCACCAGGGCATCGTCGCCCTGGCCCACACCGCCCGGCTGCACGGCACCGTCGACCGCCGCTGTCTGGACCTGCTGCGCCGCTGCCCGCGCGGCACCGAGGCGGACGACGACCTGTGGGCGTACGTCCCCCGCCACCGGCTGCCGTGGTGGCTGTGGCGGCACCGGGTCGGCGGGTGGCTACGGAGGCTGCTGCCGGGCGGGTGAGGGGCCGCACCAGGGAGCGGTCCTGCCGGAAGTGGCCGTACTGGGGAGCGGTCCTCCCGGAAGTGGCCGTACCGGGGAGCGGTCCCGCCGGAGAGTGGCCGTACCGGCGAGCGGTCCTGCCGGCAGCCGTGGCGGGTGCGGGACGGTGCCGGCGGCAGGGCGCGCGCGGTACAACCTCGCCTCCTGACCCGCCCACCCCCCGAAGGGGGGTGGGCGGCGGGGAAAAAGCGGGCGCGGGGAAGAAGCGGCCGGCGGGAAAAAGACGGGCGGCGGGAGAAACTGATGCGGCATCCGGCCCGAGCCGCCCGGGCCCGAGCCCGGGTCCAGGCCAACGGCACCAGCACACCCGTCTGCCGCCCGAGCCGCCCGGGCCCGAGCCCGGGTCCAGGCCAACGGCACCAGCACACCCGTCTGCCGCCCGAGCCGCCCGGGCCCGAGCCGCCCGGGCCCGGTGGCCACCGCGGCCACCGTGGCCGCGGCGGGTCACCGCAGTTCGCCCCCGGAACCGGAACCGGAACCGGAACCCTCCCGCTCCGCGCGTTCCAGGTTCGAGTGCCGGTAGGAGTAGCTGAAGTAGATGACCATGCCGACGAGGAACCAGACCACGAACCGCACCCAGGTCTGCCACGCCAGGAACGTGATCAGCCAGAGGGAGAAGACCACGCCGAGCGCGGGCACGAACGGCATTCCCGGGGTACGGAAGGTGCGCGGCAGGTCGGGGCGCTTGTAGCGGAGCACGATGACCGCCACGCACACCACCACGAACGCCAGCAGGATGCCGATGTTCGTCAGTTCGGCGGCTTCGCCGATCGGCAGGAAACCGGCGATGACCGCGGAGGCCACCCCGACGATCCAGGTCACCCGGGTCGGCACGTGGTGCGTGGGGCTGGTCTTGGCGAACCACTTCGGCAGCAGACCGTCCCGGCTCATCGAGAACCACACCCGGGTCACCCCGAGCATGAAGGTGAACATGACGGTCAGGATGCCGATGATCGCGCCGACCGCGATGACGTCCGCGAGGCCGTGCAGCCCCACCGACTTGAACGCCGATGAGAAGCCGCTCTCCGGGTCGATGTCCTTGTAGTTCTGCATGCCCGTCAGCACCAGGCAGGCCAGGACGTACAGCACCATCGAGATCGCCAGCGAGTACAGGATCGCCTTCGGCATGTGGCGCTGGGCGTCCTTGGACTCCTCCGCGGCGGTGCTCATCGCGTCGTAGCCGAAGACCGCGAAGAAGACGGTGGCCGCACCGGTGAAGGCGCCGCTCACCCCGAACGGGAAGAACGGAACGTAGTTCGCGGTGTTGATGTGGAAGAAGCCGACCGCGATGACGACCACGACGACCAGGACCTTCAGGCCCACCACGATCGTCTCGAAGCGCGCGGCGTTCTTGATGCCCAGGGTCAGCAGAAAGGCGATCAGGAGGCAGAGCACCGCCGCGAAGAGGTCGACCCGGTGCCCCGGCCCGGTCCCCGGCGCGCCCAGCATCCAGGCGGGCAGATCGAGCCCCAGCTCACCGAGAAGAAAGCTGAAATATCCGGAGATGCCGATCGCGACGACCGCGACGATCGCGGTGTACTCCAGCAGCAGGTCCCAGCCGATGAACCAGCCGGCCACCTCGCCGAGCACCGCATAGCCGTAGGTGTAGGCCGACCCCGCCTTCGGGATCAGCCCGGCGAATTCGGCGTACGAGAAGGCCGCCGCGGCGCTCGCGATGCCCGCGACGAGGAAGGAGACCAGGACCGCGGGCCCGGCCTTGCCGTTCGCGACGGTGCCGGCGAGTGTGAAGATGCCGGCGCCGATGATGCCGCCGACACCGATGGCGGTCAACTGCCACAGTCCCAGCGCCCGGGTGAGCTGCTGGCTCGCCGGGCCCTCCGCCTCTTCGATGTGTTCGATCGGTTTGCGGCGCAATACGCCCTGTCCCGCGCGCAGCCCCATCTGGCATCTCCTCCGTAGGCTCGCTCCGTCGTGGTCCGACGGCGGATCATCATGGACCCTGAAGGGCCCCGGAGGAAGGCGACTCCCTAGTACGGTGGCGACTCGCCGGGAGACGTACCCGGCAGGGGTGTCATCAACGGGTCAATCGGCGTCCTCCAGCCGGAACCCGACCTTCAGACCGACCTGGTAGTGGTCGATCTCGCCGTCGAGGAGGTGCCCGCGCACTTCGGTGATCTCGAACCAGTCGAGATTGCGCAGGGTCTGCGAGGCGCGCTTGATGCCGTTCTTGATCGCCGCGTCCACGCTCTGCTGGGACGTCCCGACGATATCGGTCACGCGGTACGTGCGGTCGGTCACGGTGGTCTCCCTCGGCCGGGGCGGCGCTCCGCCCGTCCACCTCCCACCGTGCCTCAGGGCGGCCGACCCCACCAGCGGAGCGCCGCGGGGCCGCTACGGGACGACGGTGACCGGCCAGCGTCCCGCCTTGACCAGGCGGAGGGCGACCGAGCCCATGATGCGGTGCCCGGCCGACTCCGAGGCGCCCACCACCACGGCGTCGGCCTTGAGCTCGTCGGCCATCTGCACCATGCCGTTGTACGGGTCGCCACGCAGCGTGTGGAACTCCCAGCGCACGTCGTAGATCCCCTGCAGCCGGTCGGTGGCCCTGCGGATCTCGGCCATCAGCTCCTCGGCCACCTCGGCGGTCGCGTCCACGACCGGCGCGCCCATCGACGCCCCGGCCGGCAGCACCGGCTGGACGTAGACCAGGACGAGCTTCGCGCCCTGGCGCCGGGTGAGTCCGGCCGCGTACGCGGCGGCGCGCCAGGACGAGTCGGAGCCGTCCACGCCGACGACGATGACCTTCGGGCCGTCCGTTCCGCGCTCGAACTGCGCGGCTGCGTTCTCCTCCACACCACGGAGGTTAACCGCACAAGCGTGCTGATGGTCAGGCCGGGGCCGGTGGCCAGCTGTCCGCCGCCAGGACGCCCAGTACGTACGCCTTGGCGACCAGCGCGGTCCGGCCCTGCACCCGCCAGCGGCGGGACAGCCGGGCCAGGTGGTAGTTCACCCCGTCGACGGTCAGTCCCAGCGCCGCGCCGATCGACGCCGTCGTCGCGCCGCCGGCGGCCAGCACCAGGATCCGGGTCTCCACCGGACTCACCGTGGCCCGCCGAGCCGGCGGCGGGGCGCCCTCCGTGACCCGCAGCAGCGCCAGCAGGGCCGGCGGCTGGACGGACGCGTCGCCGACCGGGTCCACCGTCAGTTCCCCCTCGTGCTCGGTGCCGTCGGCGGCGGACCGCCAGTGCACCTCGACCGGATAGCGCGACCGCCGGCCCAGCCGCACCGCCTCCTCGATCCGCTGCAGCTGCTCCTTCGCCCGGGGCCGGAACAGGGCCAGCAGATTGCGGCCGCGCAGCTGACCCGGTGCCACTCCCCACAGCGTGGCCATCGCCGGATTGGCGATCAGCACCTCGCCGTCGGCCCGGCACACCGCGATCGGCGTGGGGATGCGGTCCAGCAGGATCAGGAAGTAGTTGCGCCAGGGCCCGTCCGCGTACGGCCCGGCCGGGTCGACCGGCCCGGCTCCGGCGGGTGACGGAGGGGCGCCGGCAAAGCCCCCGTCCGGCGCACTGCCGGCGTGCCCGATGTCCATTGCCCCCTCTCCGTTCCGCGCGCAAGAGCGCACAGCGAAAAACCACTGCACAATCATGCAGTTGCCCGGGCCGGAGACGGCCACCGGCCCCCTCACGCTGGAGACATGACCGACACCATCGCGCTCCACAGTGACGAACGCGCCGCCGATGACGGCATCCCGGTCGTCGACATCACGGCCGACGGGATGACCTCGACGCCCATCCAGCAGACCATGGACCTCGCCCGGACCCACGGACCGGTCTTCAAGCGCCGGCTGGGCGAGCGCGAGACGCTCTTCCTCACGTCGCTCGACCTGGTCACCGAGGCCGCCGACGAGACCCGCTTCGCCAAGGGGGTCTCGGTCATCCTGGAGAACGTCCGGGAGTTCGCCGGGGACGGTCTGTTCACCGCCTACAACGACGAGCCGAACTGGGCCAAGGCGCACGAGATCCTGATGCCGGCCTTCGCGCTGGGCTCGATGCGGACGTACCACCCGGCGATGCTGAAGGTCGCCCGCCGGGTCATGGCGAGCTGGGACCGGCGGGTGGCCGACGGCACGCCGGTGCGGATAGCCGAGGACATGACCCGGATGACGCTGGACACCATCGGGCTGGCCGGCTTCGGCTTCGACTTCGAGTCGTTCTCCCGCGGCGACTCGCAGCACCCGTTCGTCGAGGCGATGGTGCGCTGCCTCGAATGGAGCATGAAGAAGTTCGCCCGGGACCCGCACGCCGACCACTCCGCGGCGGACGCGGCGTTCCGCGCCGACGCGGACTACCTCGCCTCCGTCGTCGACGAGGTCATCGCCGCGCGCACGGCGAGCGGCGAGACCGGCGAGGACGACCTGCTCGGCCTGATGCTCGGCGCCCGCACGCAGGAGGACGGCACCGGATCGGGCGGCCCCTCCCTCGATCTCGCCAACATCCGCAACCAGGTCATCACCTTCCTGATCGCCGGTCACGAGACCACCTCGGGCGCCCTCTCGTTCGCCCTCTACCACCTGCTCAAGGACCCGCTGGCGCTGCGCATGGTGCAGCGTGAGGCCGACGAGCTGTGGGGCGACCAGGCCGACCCGGACCCCGCCTTCGAGGACATCGGCCGTCTGCCGTTCACCCGGCAGGTCCTCAACGAGGCGCTGCGGCTGTGGCCCACCGCCGCCGCCTTCACCCGCCAGGCCCGCCAGGACACCGTGCTCGGCGGCCGCTACCCGGTGAAGGCCGGCCAGCTGGTCACCGTGCTCACCCCGATGCTGCACCGCGACCCGTGCTGGGGCGACAACCCCGAGCTGTTCGACCCGTCCCGCTTCAGCCCGGAGGCCGAGGCGGCCCGCTCGCCGCACGCCTACAAGCCGTTCGGGACCGGTGAACGTGCCTGTATCGGGCGGCAGTTCGCGCTGCACGAGGCGACCATGCTGCTCGCCCTGCTCGCCCACCGCTACCGGCTGATCGACCACGCCGACTACCGGCTGCGCATCAAGGAGACCCTCACCCTCAAGCCCGACGGGTTCACCGTCCAACTGGCCGCCCGCACGCCGGCCGACCGGGCCGCGGTGCGCGCCGCCCTGGGGGTGCTGCCCGGCGGCACCGCGGGAGCCGCGGGCCACGGGGACCGCACCGCCGCCGCCGGCGCCCTGCCCGCCCGCGTCGTCCAGGGCACCGGCCTGCTGCTGTTGCACGGCAGCAACTACGGCACCTGCCGCGAGTTCGCCGAGCGGCTCGCCGACGAGGCCACCGGGCTGGGCTGCGCCACCGAGGTCGCGCCGCTGGACGCCTGCGCCGGCGGGCTGCCCGCCGACCGGCCCGTCGTCATCGTCGCCGCCTCCTACAACGGACAGCCCACCGACGACGCCGCGGCCTTCGTCCGCTGGCTGCGGTCCGCGGAGGACGGCGCCGCCGCGGACCGCCCGTTCGCCGTCCTCGGCGTCGGCGACCGCAACTGGGCCGCCACCTACCAGCACGTGCCCACCCTTATCGACGACCGGCTGGCCGCGCTCGGCGGCGACCGGATGCTGCCGCGCGCCGAGGCCGACGCCTCCGGCGATCTCGGCGGCACCGTCAAGGAGTTCACCGTCGCGCTGCGCACCGAACTGCTGACCCGCTACGGCGACCCGGCCAGTACCGGCGCGGACGCCCCGGCCGCCGCGGACACCGGCTACACCGTCACCGAGGTCAGCGGCGGACCGCTCGCCGCCCTCGCCGCCCGGCACGAGCTGACCGAACTGACCGTCACCGAGGCCCGTGACCTCACCGCGGACGGCTGGCCGCGCCCCAAACGGTTCCTGCGGCTGGCCCTGCCGGACGGCGTCACCTACCGCACCGCCGACCACCTCGCCGTGCTGCCGGCGAACCCCCCGGCCGCCGTCGAGCGGGCCGCCCGCGCCCTCGGCGCCGACCTCGACACCGTGCTCGCCCTGCACCCGGGCCGCCGCCCGGCCCGCGACACCCTGCCCGTCGACCGACCGCTTTCGGTACGCCAACTCCTCACCCGCCAACTGGAGTTGGGGGTGCGGCCGACCCGGGAGCAGATCGCGGTGCTGGCCGCGCACAACCCGTGCCCGCCCGAGCGCCAAGCCCTGGAACACCTCGCCGACGACGACCCGCGCACCCTGGTCGAGCTGATCGAGGCCCACCCCGCGCTGCGCGGCCGACTGCCCTGGCCGGTGGTCCTCGACCTGCTGCCGCCGCTGCGCACCCGGCACTACTCGATCTCGTCCTCGCCCGCCACCGACGCCCGGCACGCCGAGCTGATGGTCTCGCTGCTGCCCGGCGGCACCGGCTCGACGTATCTGCACGGCCTGCGCCCCGGCGACACGGTCCTGGCCCGGGTGCAGCCCTGCCGCGAGGCCTTCCGCATCGACCCGGCCGACGACACCCCGGTCATCCTGGTCGCCGCCGGCACCGGTCTCGCCCCCTTCCGGGGCGCGGTGGCCGACCGCGTCGCGGCCGGTCAAAAGGCGCCCGCCCGGCTGTACTTCGGCTGCGACGACCCCACGGCCGACTTCCTGCACGCCGCGGAGTTCGCCGCCGCCGAAGCGGCCGGGGTGCTCTCGGTACGCCCCGTCTTCAGCGAACGCCCCGAGAACGGCCACCGCTTCGTCCAGCACCGCATCGCCGCCGAGGCCGCCGAGATCTGGGAACTCCTCCAAGCCGGCGCGCGGGTGTACGTCTGCGGCGACGGCAGCCGGATGGCCCCCGGGGTACGGGCCGCCTTCCGGGAGGTGCACGCCGCGCACACCGGTGCCTCCGTCCAGGAGTCCGAGGCCTGGCTGCGCGAACTCACCGCCTCCGGCCGGTACATTGAGGACGTGTACGCGGCGGGCTGAGGCACGCACGGCGACACGGGCCGTACGTCCTCCGGCGGGCTGGATCTTCCGGCCCGCCGGAGGCAAGGTGGGACCGTGCGGCCAGGCGGCCGCACCGCCGGCCACGGCCCGGCCGGCGGACCGAGCGGGGGCACACCCGGGGGGACCACGGCATGAGCAAGGCCCTGATCATCGGCGGCGGCATCGCGGGCGCGGTGACCGCCATGGCGCTGCACAAGGCGGGCATCGAGGCGGAGGTCTTCGAGGCGTACCCGACCGGCGCGGACGACGTCGGCGCCTTCCTCGTCGTCTTCGCCAACGGCCTGGAGGCGCTCCGGGTGATCGACGCCCACGACCCGGTCGCCGCCCACTCCTTCCCCGCGCAGCGGGTCGCGGTGTTCGGCCCCGACGGCAGCAAGGTCGGCGAGCGGCCCCTCGCCGGCAGCGGCACCGGCCCCGGCCCGCGCACGATGCGGCGGGCCACCCTCTACCAGGTGCTGCACGCCGAGGCGGCCCGCCGGGGCATCCCGGTGCACCACGGGAAACGGCTGGTCGGCGCCGAGACGGTGGCGTCGGCCGGCGGGAAGCGGGTGGTCGCCGCCTTCGCCGACGGCAGCCGCGCCGAGGGCGATCTGCTGATCGGCGCGGACGGACTGCACTCCGTCACCCGCACCCTCATCGACCCGGCGGCGCCCCGGCCGCGCCACACCGGCCAGCACACCGTCTGCGGCTACACCCGCGCCGCCGGCGCCGAGGTGGCCGCGGAGACCTACACCATGATCCGGGGCGACCGCGCCGTCCTCGGCTGCACCCGCGCCCCCGACGGGGAGGTCTGGTGGTTCGCCAACATCCCCGGCACCGAGAGCGACCGCGCGGCCCTGCAGGCCGTCACCCCCGACGAGTGGCGCGACCGGGTCGCCGCGCGGTTCCCCGGGGACGCGACCCCGGCCGCCGCCCTCGTCCGCGCCACCGGCGACCGGGTCATCGCCTCCAGCGCCTACGACATCGCCACCACGCCCACCTGGTACGACGACACCAAGGTGGTCCTCGGCGACGCCGCCCACGCGGCCGCGCCCAACGCCGCCCAGGGCGCCTCGATGGCCATCGAGGACGGCATCGTGCTGGCCCGCTGCCTGCGCGACCACACCGGGCCGCGCACCGCCTTCGCGGCGTACGAGGAACTGCGCCGGGAACGGGTGGAGAAGGTCGTCGCGACCAGCGCGGGCCTGGCCGCCCGCACCGCCCCCGGCGGACCCGGCCGCCCCGCCACCGGCCCCGGGGACGGTGGCGCGGACGGCGGCAACTGGCTGACGGACTACCGCATCGAGTGGTGAGTGCCGGGCGCCCGCCCGCCGCGCGCCGGCCGGCTCAGGGCGCCGACGGCAGCCGGACGGCCAGCAGCGCGATCCCCGCGAACGTGATGTTGCGGGTCGCCGCCTCCAGGCCGTTCCAGGTCTTGGACTGCCACATCGAGAACCACTCCCCGCCGATCGCCAGGAATCCCGCGCCGAACAGCAGCAGCATCATCAGCAGACCGACGGTGCTCAGCATCCGGGCCCGGGCCACATCGCCGCGGCGCAGACCCAGCGGCCACAGCACGGTGGCCACTATCAGCACCAGCGCGGTGACGCTCTCCCAGGCGATGATCGCCACGTACGCGGCGTCCTGCAGCCCCGGCGAGGTGATGGCCCGCCACATCAGGTCCGGGTCCTTGAACGTGGTGTCCATCGCCAGGACGTGCCGGACGAACTGCTGGTTCGTGCCGAAGTCGGTGATGTTGCCGAAGGCGACGAGCGCCAGATAGAGCGCGACCGTGCCCGTGAGCACCGTCGCGACGAGTGGCTGTCCGGTACGCGGCAGCCGGCCGGTTGCGTGATTGTCGGCCATGGGGCCTCCCCAAGTCGGTCAAGTAAAGGGAGTTTCCCTTATCGTCACCGACCCCGTGGTCCCCACCCGCCCCAACTCCCGTACGCTGCTCCCCGATCGACCGGCCGCCCGGCCGGTCGATCGGCGTCCGGGCCGACCTGCCGGGCGCCGAGGGACCACGGAAAGCGGGGAACATGAACGGGAAGCGGTGTGTGGGGACGGTCGCCGCGGCGGCGGCCGCGGTGGTGGCGGTGTCCGCGCCGGCAGGCGCCGAGCCGGCCGGTCTGACGTACGGCACCAGCACGTCCGTGGGCGTCCACAACGCCTACGACAAGGAGAAGTACCCCTACTTCGCGGACGCGCTGGACTCCGGCGCCGCACTGCTCGAACTCGACCTCTGGACCAACGGGTTCGGCCGCTCCTGGCGGGTCAGCCACAGCAACCCGATCGGCAACAACAGCAACTGCGAGGGCGCGGCGAACGCCTCCGAACTGCGGACCGGGGCCACCAACAAGGACTTCGCCGGCTGCCTCGCCGACATGAAGGCCTGGCACGACGCCCACCCCGGCCACCGCCCCATCCTCGTCAAGGTCGAGCTGAAGGACGGCTTCAACGCCAAGGGCGGCCGCGGACCGGCCGAGTTCGACGCGCTGGTGCGCCAGAAGCTCGGCGACGCCGTCTACGGCCCCGGTGACCTCACCGCGGGCCACGCCACGCCCGACGAGGCGGTCCGGGCCGGCGGCTGGCCCGCGCGCGACGCCCTGGCCGGGAAGTTCCTGTTCGAGCTGATACCGGGCACCCTTGAGGAGAGCAACCCGCTCGACAAGCTCTGGACCGACGTCGAGTACGCCACCCACCTCAAGGACCTCGCCGCGCAGGGGAAGCTCGCGCAGTCGGCGGCCTTCCCCGCGGTGCACGGCGCGGCCGCCGGCGACCCCCGCGACCGCTACCAGGACCCGGCGCTGCGCCCCTGGTTCGTGGTCTTCGACGGCGACGCCGCGACCTATCTGAACGGCACCATCGACACCGCCTGGTACGACCGCCGGCACTACCTCCTCATCATGACCGACGCGCACAACGTGCCCCCGGCCATCGACGCCACTCACCCCACCGAGGCACAGGCGCTCGCCCGGGTCGATCAACTCGCCGCCGCACACGCCAGTTTCGCCACCGCCGACTGGTACCCGCTGCCGTCCGTCCTCAAGACCGTGGTGTCGCGCGGGGCCTGACGCCCGGCGTCGGGGCCGGCTCCGCGACGGCCCGCCGGTAGAGCGCGGCCACGTCCGCACCGAACCGGCTGCTGTACGAGACGAAGTCGTCGCCGCCCTCGTCGAGCCCGCCGATCACCCCGATCAGTACTCCGGTGCCGGTGGCCGGATCGAGATCGGTGAGCAGCGGGCCGCCGCTGGTGCCGTTCGGGAATCCCGGGCAGGGGAAGCGGAGTTGGGTCGCGCTCTCGGCCTCGGTGGTGTGCCGGCAGCTGACCGGGGCGTCCCGGTCGGCGGGGTAGCCGGTCAGCAGTGCCGGGCGCCCGGCCGGCACGCCGAACCGGATCCGTTCGGCGCCGGTGAGGTCCGCTATCCGGCCGCCGCCCTGTCCGGCCCGGCGCACGCGCAGGAACGCCACGTCGTGGTCCGGGTCCCGGTCGCTGATCCACCGGGGGTCGACGTGGATGCGGGTGGGCACCCACAGGCCGTACGGCGCGATCCCGTCGTGCAGGCCGGGCACGAACACCAGCCGGGTGCGGAACCCGCCGTCGTGCACACAGTGCGCGGCGGTGACGACCAGGTCGGCGGCGGGGGAGTGCACCACGCTCGCCGTGCAGTGGTGCGCCGGGTCGCCGTCCTCGCCGGGCGAGAAGAGCGCACCGATCGCCGGGGAGGGTGCCGCCGGGGCGGCCACCAGCGGCCGGGACGCCGGCAGCGCGGCACGCGCCCCGCCGCCGGTCCGTCCGGCGCGCAGGACGGCCACCGGCGGGCCCGGCCGCTCCCGGTAGGGCCCGGCGAGCAGCGCGGCGGCGGCCTGGTCCCCGTCCGCGCGGGTGGCCAGGTACGAGCCGGTGGTGCTGTCCCCGGCGGCCAGGAAGGGGTCGCGCGCGGGCAGGCCCAGTGTCAGCGCCGTACTGCCCACGACCACGGTGAGCAGCCCGAGAGCCACCGGCAGCCGCTGCGGGACATGGGGCCGTCCGGAAGGGGACATGTCCCTCAGTCTGCGGCAGGACGGCCGGCCGGACGCCTAGCGCTGGACCGGTCGGGTGAACCGCAGGCCCGGGTTGTGCCGGATCAGCGTCTCGGCCAGGCCGCACTCGTTCGGGAAGTCCATCGGGACGATGCCCAGACCCGTCCAGCCGCTGCCCGCACCCTCCAGCAGCGTCTTGACCTGCGGGTTGAGGCGGTCGGCGTTCGAGCGCGGCGGGAGCAGCGCGGCGGTGCTGACGTAGTTGACGAAGAGCTTGCCGGGCTGGGTGACGGCCTTGCGGAACTGCGCCTCGATCTTGGGGTACTTCCCGAACGGCTCGGCCATGTAGTCGTCCTGGATGTCGAACACCTGGGGATCGCCGTAGCGGACCCCGCCGAGCCCGTCGGAGTCCGCCAGCAGCACGACCCTGCCGCGCGCCGCACCGAGCGCGGGCAGCCCGGCGTCCAGCCGGAACAGCGAGCGGTAGCCCTTGTCGTCCAGGTAGCCGACGAAGATCCGGCGGAACTCCTCGGCGGAGACCTCCGAGTACTCCTGCTTGACCCGCATCAGCACCGTCTCGGACGGGTGGGCGGCGAGGAACGCGCGGCAGGAGTTGAGCACGTCGCCGAACATCAGCTGCTGGTAGAACGCGCCGTGATGGATCGCGAAGACGTTGTCGACGGCCCGGCAGCGGACGTCCAGGAAGCGGATGCCGCCGGCCAGCTGGGCGTCGACCGGGGTGTTCTGGCAGGCGACCCAGGGGCCGCCGTAGCGCGCCCCGGAGTCGTGCGTGCCGGGGATCGTCAGATGTGCCAGTGGTGCGGTGTCGGGGAGCGCGGACATCCAGTCCTGTACGGACGGCGCGCGGTGCCCCGCCGTCCTCCGCTCGGCCGCACCGGCCGTGAACCGCC
Source organism: Streptomyces sp. NPDC021749 (assembly GCF_040640655.1). Taxonomy (NCBI): domain Bacteria; kingdom Bacillati; phylum Actinomycetota; class Actinomycetes; order Kitasatosporales; family Streptomycetaceae; genus Streptomyces; species Streptomyces sp. NPDC021749. Next base: position 249,908 of record NZ_JBFACE010000007.1, read on the forward strand.
CGCTGCCGGCGCCCGACAGCACCCCGGCGGCCGACAGTCCGGCCGCGCCCCTGAGAAACCCCCGCCGGTCGAGCCCCAGCCCCATGCCGCCACCCCTGCCCGTCGCATACGCACGTGCGTCCGGGGCATGGAACCACACCGCCCGCGCGGACGGCACCCGGCCGGCGCACCCCGGGGCACACCGGCCGGAACCGTCCTCGTACGTATCCGCCCCTACCGGGCCGTATCAGGCGCGGAACGCGAGGGACAGCGCGAAGCGGTCCGCGCTGTCCGTCCACCAGTTGGTCAACTCCAGCCGTGCGGCGGCGAGTTCGGCACGCACGCCCTCCTGGCGGAACTTGGCCGAGACCTCGGTGCGGATGTCCTCACCGGCCGTGAAGGGCACCGCCAGGTCCACGCCGGGGACCTTCACGGTCACGTCCCGGCGCGCCCGCAGCCGCATCTCGATCCACTCCTCCGCGGCGTTCCACACCGCGACGTGGTCGAAGTCCGCCGGATCGAAATCGCCGTCCAGCTCGCGGTTGATGACCTCCAGGACGTTCTTGTTGAAGGCGGCCGTGACGCCCTGCGGATCGTCGTACGCGGCGACCAGCGTCGTCTCGTCCTTGACCAGGTCGGTGCCGAGCAGCAGGGCGTCGCCCGGGGACAGCAGGTCGTGCACCGACGCGAGGAACGCGGCCCGCTCCTCGGGAAGGAGGTTGCCGATGGTGCCGCCGAGGAACGCCAGCAGCCGCGGCCCGGGCGTCTCGGGCAGCGTCATGCCCTGCTGGAAGTCGGCGACCAGGGCGTGCACGGTCAGGCCGGGATGCCCGGCGAGCAGCGCCTCGCCGGCCGCGGTCAGCGCGGACTCGCTGACGTCGATCGGGAGGTAGGTGTGCAGTCCGCTCAGCGCGCCGATGAGGTGGCGGGTCTTGTCGGACGACCCGGAGCCCAGCTCGATCAAGGTGCGGGCGTTGGTGGCCGCGGCGATGTGGTCGGCGCGGGTGAGCAGGATCTCCCGTTCGGCGCGGGTCGGGTAGTAGTCGGGCAGTTTGGTGATCTCTTCGAAGAGTTCGCTGCCGCGGGCGTCGTAGAACCACTTGGGCGGCAGGTGTTTGGGCGCGTCGGACAGGCCCTGGGCGACGTCGGCGCGCAGCGCGGCCGCGGTGGCGTCGGCGGGGAGGATGCGGGTGATGCTGAGCGGGCTCACGTGGCGGGCTCCTTGAGCGGGGTGAGGTGGACGTCGGCCCGGGTGGCGCGCAGCAGGGTGCGGTCGGGGACCTCGGTCCAGTGGGGGGAATCGTCGTAGGGTTCGGCGGCGACCACCCGGCCGCCGCCCGGAATGGCCAGGTGGTACAGCGTGTCGCCCCAGGAGGTGGCGGCGATGGTGCTGCCGTCGGTCAGCAGCAGGTTGAGCCGGGAGCCGGGGGCGGCCCCGGCGACGGCCGCGACGGTGTCGGCCAGCGCGTCCCCGAGTTCGTCGCCGCGGGTCAGCCGGTGCCGTACCAGCGCCCAGACGAACGCCGCGTCACAGCGCGCCTGCAGGCGCAGCAGCTCCTCCGGTGCCAGCCCGGCGGCCAGCGGCGCGACGGAGTCCGGCCAGCCGGCCACCGCACCGTTGTGGCTGAACAGGTAGCCGTCCCCGGCGAACGGCGCGGCCGCCGCCTCGGCGTCCGGCCCGGCGACGGTGGCGTCCCGTACGGCCGCCAGCAGCGCACCGGTGCGCACCACCCGGGCCAGGTCGGGCAGTTGGTCGTCGGCCCAGATCGGCCCGGCCCTGCGGTACCGCGCCGGGACCGGGTCGCCCGGCGCGTACCAGCCGACGCCGAACCCGTCCGCGTTGACCGTGCCGTGCTTCTGGTGGCGCGGCGCCCACGACTGCCGGTACAGGCCGTGCGGCGGCTCCAGCACGATCTGCCCGAAGGGCACCGGCGGCCCCAGATAAGCGATATGACGGCACATCAGGCGATCGCCTCCCCGGCCGTCCGTCGCCCCGGCCTCATGCGGCCCCCTCCGGTCCGGCGTCCCGGGCGGTGCGGAACCCGGAGAAGATCTGCCGCCGGACCGGCAGGTCCCAGTTGCGGAAGGTGCCCCGGCAGGCGACCGGGTCGACCGCGAAGGAACCGCCGCGCAGCACCTTGTACCCGTCGCCGAAGAACACCTCGGAGTACTCCCGGTAGGGGAAGGCGGCGAAGCCCGGGTACGGCAGGAAGTCGCTGGCCGTCCACTCCCACACGTCGCCGATCAGCTGCCGGACGCCGAGCGGTGACGCGCCCTGGGGATAGCTGCCGATGCCGGCGGGCCGCAGATGCCGCTGGCCGAGGTTGGCGCGCTCCGGCGTGGGGTCCTCGTCACCCCACGGGTAGCGCATCGACCGGCCGGTGGCCGGGTCGAACCGGGCGGCCTTCTCCCACTCCGCCTCGGTCGGCAGTCGCCGGCCGGCCCAGCGGGCGTAGGCGTCCGCCTCGTACCAGCTGACGTGCAGCACCGGCTCGTCCGGCGGGACCGGCTCGGTCACCCCGAATCTGCGCCGCAGCCACTGGCCGCTGTCCCGCTTCCAGAACAGCGGGGCGCGCAGTGTGTGTTCCTGGACCTGCGCCCAGCCCTCGGGTGCCCACCAGCGCGGCTCCTGATAGCCGCCGTCCTCGATGAACCGCTGATAGGCGCCGTTGCTGACCGGTGTGGTGTCGATCAGGAACGCCGGTACCGGACGGCGGTGCGCGGGCCGCTCGTTGTCCAGTGCCCAGGGTTCGGCGGAGGTGCCCATGGTGAACGGACCGCCGGGAACCAGGACTTCGGACGGCGGCAGGTCGTCGGGGGCGGGCGGCGGCTCGGGCGCGGTGAGCACGGCGGGGCCGCGGCGCAGCTGGTGCGTGATGAGCATGGTCTCGTCGTGCTGCTGCTCGTGCTGGGCGATCATGCCGAAGGCGAAGCCGGCGTCCAGCAGCGGACCGCCGTGCAGCGGGGTGCGCTCCAGGACGTCCAGCACCCGGCCGCGGACCTCGGCGACGTAGCCGTGCGCCTCGTCGGGCGGCAGCAGCGGCAGGGAGGGGCGTGCGGCCCGCGGGTGCTCGAAGGCGTCGTAGACGGAGTCGATGTCCGGCCGCAGCGCCTCCCGGCCGCCGACGGTGCGCAGCAGCCACTGCTCCTCCTGGTTGCCGATGTGGGCCAGGTCCCACACCAGCGGGGACATCAGCGGGGAGTGCTGGGCGACCAGGTCGGGGTGCTCGACGCAGGTGGTGAGCAGACGGGTGCGGTCGCGGGCGGCGAGCAGCGCCGAGGCCGCCCGTTCACGAAGGAGTTCGGGATCGATGGTCACTGCCGGCCTTCCTTCCCCTGGAGGAGTTCGCCCTCGGCGGCGTGCAGGGCGTCGAGATGGTCGTCCGCGGGGCAGCGCCCGCGTGCCACGTACCGCTCGGTGAACGCCGCGACCGCGGCGCACACCTCGGGCGGGGCGCCGATCCGGGGCAGCGCCTCCTGCGCGGCGGCGAAGCAGGCCACCGCTGCGGCGTGCAGCTCCGGGTCGGTCAGTCCCGCGCGGGCGGCCCGCCGCCACAGCGGATTGCGCGGCGCGGGGCGCGAACCGGCGGTCTCCGCCAGTGGTTTGACGATGCGGTAGGCGCGCTCGGCGGCCTCCGGGTCGTCGAACAGCGCGACCGTGACGGCCAGCGGCACGGTCCACCCGGTCTCCCCGGGCTGGGCGTCGATCATGCGCAGCTCCAGGTGGCCGCGCGGCCGGACGGGCGGGAAGAGGGTGGTGACGTGGTAGTCGAGGTCCTCCTGGGTCGGGGGTCTGGGCACCCCGGTGCGGACCCATTCGCGGAAGGTGAGCCCCGCCGGTGCGTCCCAGGGCCCGTGGTCGGCGCGGATGCACATCACCGGCGCGTCCAGGACGTACGCCGCCCACGCGGTGCGCGGGTCGAGGTCCGGTGGCGGGGCGAGGGTGCGTGCCGGGTCGAGCTGGGACCACACGACCTGGCGGGTGCTGCGGTAGCCGGTGGGACACCTCTCGCTGGTCGGCGAGTTGGCGAACGCCGCGGTCAGCACGGCGCCCAGCAGATGGGCCAGCAGCCAGCGCCGGCCCAGGCCGAGCGGACCCGGCTCCTCGTGACCGGCGTCCACGCACACCTGCACGGAGGCGGTGCCGCACATCATGGACCGTCCGGCCGGGCCCCAGCGGTCGAAGTACGCCTCCATGGCGTTGTAGCGGGGGTCGGTGAGGATCCGGTGCGGGGGGTGCCAGGGGTTGTGGCCGTGACCGGCCAGCCCCAGGCCCAGGGCCCGTACGGCCGGGCGGACCAGCGCGAGATCGGCCGACACCGCCTTGATGCAGGCGCTGAGGGAGGTGGCGGGCAGCGAGCTGAGCTCCAGCTGGCCGCCGGGTTCGAAGGTCAGGAGCGAGGTGAGGGGGAGCTGTCGCAGGGTGGTGGCCGCGTGCCGCAGCCGGTCGGGTTCGACCGGACATCGGGGGCGGTACGCGTCGTGGACCAGCCACTCCAGCTCGACACCTATCCGGCGGGGCGGACCTGTCTTGAAGCAGATGCCCCGCAGATGCGCTTCGAGCTCCGCTTCCGATAGCGCGGGACGAACGGGCATGGAATCCCCTCCCTTGTCGGGTGGCGGCGTGATTGCCGCCCTCCACCTAATCGGCTGCGGCCGACGGGCTCAAGGGCGAGTTCGATTCCGTGCGGTGGTCCCGTGGGGCAGGACGGCCCGTCACCGGGCGTCCGGGCCGTCCGGGCCGAGGGGCTGCCGGACGGTGCCGGACCGCCCGGGCGGCGCCGGGAGGCCCTTCCCGCCGCCGGCCACGGCCCCGGGCCGGACCGGCGGACGGTGGACGGGGGAGCGGGGGAGGGGGGGAGGGGTGCCGCCGTTCGGGTGAACCGGGGGGCCGCAGCCGGCCCCCCGGCTTCACTGGCGGTATCCGGCCAGGAACCGGCCGATCCGGCGGATCGCGGCGTCGAGGTCGTCGGCGTGCGGCAGGGTGAGGATGCGGAAGTGGTCCGGGCGCGGCCAGTTGAAGCCGGTGCCCTGGACGACCTGGATCTTCTCCCGCAGCAGGAGGTCCAGCACGAACTTCTCGTCGTCGTGGATCTTGTGGACGGCCGGGTCGAGGCGCGGGAAGGCGTAGAGCGCGCCCCTGGGCTTGACGCAGGAGACGCCCGGGATCTCGTTGAGCCGCTCCCAGGCCACGTCGCGCTGCTCGCGCAGCCGGCCGCCGGGCAGTACCAGCTCCTTGATGGACTGCCGGCCGCCCAGCGCCGCCTGGATGGCGTACTGCGCGGGCGCGTTCGGGCACAGCCGCATCGAGGCGAGGGTGCCCAGGCCCTCCAGGTAGTCGGCGGCGTGCTGCTGGGGGCCGGAGACCACCAGCCAGCCGGAGCGGAAGCCGGCCACCCGGTAGGACTTGGACAGCCCGCTGAAGGTCAGACAGACCAGGTCGGGGGCGAGCGCCGCGGCGTGGTGGTGGACCTCGTCGTCGTAGAGGATCCGGTCGTAGATCTCGTCGGCGAAGACCATCAGCTGGTGGCGCCGGGCGAGGTCGAGCATGCCCTCCAGCAGCTCGCGCGGATAGACCGCGCCGGTCGGGTTGTTGGGGTTGATGATGACCATCGCCCGGGTCCGGTCGGTGATCTTCGAGGCCAGGTCGTCGAGGTCCGGCAGCCAGTCCGCCGATTCGTCGCAGAGGTAGTGCACGGCCTTGCCGCCGGCGAGGGTGGTGACGGCCGTCCAGAGCGGGAAGTCGGGGGCCGGGATGAGGACCTCGTCACCGTCGTCGAGCAGCGCCTGGACCGCCATCGAGACCAGCTCCGAGACGCCGTTGCCGAGGTACACGTCGTCGACGCCGACGTCCGGCAGGCCGTTCTGCTGGTAGTGCTGGGCCACCGCGCGGCGGGCCGAGAGGATGCCCCGGGACTCGGTGTAGCCGTGTGCGCGGGAGAGGTTGCGCATCACGTCCTGGAGGATCTCCTCGGGGCACTCGAAGCCGAACAGCGCCGGATTGCCGGTGTTCAGCCGCAGCACGCTGTGCCCGGCCTCCTCCAGCGCGTCCGCGTGCTCGATCACCGGCCCGCGGATCTCGTAGCAGACGTCGGCCATCTTGCTGGACTGCTTGAACTGCATGCGGCGGCCTCCCGGTCCTCACCCGCCGCGCGGTGCGGCAGCACTCGTCGTCAACAACCGTACTTGGTTTTACCAAGTCGCGACTTGGAAAGTCCAACCTCTGTCTATGCTGGAGCCATGCCGCGCCGAAGCTATGACCAGTACTGTGCCGTCGCCCGGGCCCTGGACGCCGTGGGCGACCGCTGGACGCTCCTCATCGTCCGGGAACTCCTGGGCGGCTCCCGGCGCTACACCGACCTGCACGCCGACCTGCCCGGCGTCAGCACGGACATGCTCGCCTCCCGCCTGAAGGACATGGAACGCGACGGCCTGGTCACCCGCCGCCGGCTCGCCCCGCCCGGCGCCGCCTCCGTCTACGCCCTCACCGACCGCGGCCGCGCCCTGCTGCCCGCCCTCACCGCCCTCGCCGACTGGGGCGCCCCCGCCCTCGACGAGAAGCGCCCGACCGACGCCGTACGCGCCCACTGGTTCGCGGTCCCCCTCCTCACCCGGCTCGCCGGGCACTTCACCGACGGCACCGACATCGTCGACATCACCCTCGACGAGGGCCGGTTCCACGTCCTGCTCTCCGCCGGCACCGGCCCCGGCTACGCCGACGGCCCCGCCGAACACCCCGACGTCCGGCTCCGGATGGACACCGCCACCTGCGCCGACCTCGCCCACGACCGCCTCACCCTCGCCCAGGGCATCGCCTCCGGCCGGATCGCGGTCACCCGCCCCGGAACCGGCGCGGCCGACGGGAACGGCGGAGCCCCTCGACAGGAGGCGACCACGGCATGACACCACGCCCCCTGGCCCTCTTCGACCTCGACAACACTCTCGCCGACACCGCCCACCGGCAGCACTGGCTGCGGCGCACCCCGCGCGACTGGCCGGCCTTCTTCGCCGCGGCCACCGACGACCCGCCGCTCGGCGAGGGCGTGGCGCTGGCCCTGCGCAGCGCCGAGGACAGCGAGGTCGGCTACCTCACCGGCCGCCCCGAGCGCTGCCGCCGCGACACCCTGGCCTGGCTCGCCCGGCACGGCCTGCCGCCGGGCGAGGTGTGGATGCGACCCGACCGCGACCGGCGCCCGGCCCGGCACACCAAGCTGGAGACCCTGCGCCGGATCGCCCGGCACCGCGAGATCCGGCATGTCGTCGACGACGACGAGCAGGTCTGCGACGCCTTCGAAGCGGCCGGCTTCACGGTCGTCCGGGCCCGGTGGGCCACCCCGTCCGCCACCCTCCGGGACGCCCAGCAGCGCGCCGGACGCACCTGAACGGCGGCGGGGACGGGCCTGACGACGGCAGCGGCCAACCAGGCCCCGCCCCGCGCCCGTTCGCCACCCGCCCGGTCCCTCTCCCCTCCCGTTCGGCCGCACTGACGGTGCGTCAGCGAAGCCGCCGGGTCAGGCTCGGGGCATGGACCCTGTCTCCGGAACCCGGGCGCGCGGCCGGCTCGCGCTCCTGCTCGCCGCGGTGACGCTCACCGGACCGCTCACCCCCGCGGCCGCCGCCACCACGCCGGACACCACCGAGGCCCGCGGCCGCACCGTCTCGGCCTGGCTCCCCTACTGGGGCGACACCGACGCCTCCTACCGCGACGCCCTCCGGCACGCCTCCCAACTCCACACCGTCAGCCCCTTCTGGTACCAGGCGTCCGACGACACCACCCTCACCGGACACGGCGGCGCCGGCCGCCGCGACGTCATCGACGGCCTGCACCGCGTCGGCATCAAGGTCGTACCCACGGTCACCGAAACCCTCGACGCCGACCGGATGTCCGCCCTGCTGCACGACCCCGAACGTCGCCGGGCGCACCTCGCCGCCCTGCTCGACCTCGTCGCGAGCCGCCCGTACGACGGGATCGACCTGGACTACGAGACCATGGCGGTCACCGGCGACCGGCGGACCCGGGACCGGGTACGGACCGGATACCGCACCCTGGTACGGGAGTTGTGCGCGCGACTGCACGACCGCGACAAGGAATGCGTGGTCACCGTCCTCGCCCGGACCACCGGCACCGGCACCGCCTTCGACTACGCGCACCTCGGCCGCTCCGCCGACTGCGTCCGCATCATGGGCTACGACCTGCACTGGTCGGGCGGCGATGCGGGACCGCTGTCCGCCACCGACTGGTACGACGCGTTCCTGCGCTACGCCACCGGCACCATCCCGCCCCACAAGATCGAGGTCGCCTTCCCCGGCTACGGCTGGGACTGGGTCACCGGCACCACCGGCCACGCCGCCCACCTGACCTGGAAGGAGGCCGAGGCGCTGCGCGCCCGCGAGAGTGCCGACTACCTCTTCGACACCGTCTCCGGCACCCCGCACTTCACCTACCGCAAGGACGGCACCGAGCACCAGGTCTGGTACCAGGACGCCCGCGGCGTCCGCGCCCACCTGCCGCTCCTGCGCAAGTACGGGGTGCGGGGCACCGGCCTATGGGCGCTCGGGTTCGAGGACCCGGACGTCTGGGCCGCGCTCCGCGGCGAGTAGCCGCAGCGCCGCCTCGGACGGCGACCCCTCCTCGGCCGTGTACATCAGCACGCCCTGCCCGGAACCGTCCGGCGTCTGCATCATCTCGAAGTCCAGCACCAGCTCACCCACCAGAGGATGGTGGAACCGCTTGGAGCCGAAGGTGCAGTTGCTCACGCCGTGCCGCGACCACAGCGCGCTGAACTCCGTGCTCTTCATCGACAACTCGCCGATCAGCGCGGTCAGTTGCGGATCGTCCGGCCGCTGCCCCGCGGCCACCCGCAGCGAGGACACCGCGTGCCGCAGCGCCTCCTCACGGTCCGGGTACAGCTCGCGGGTGTGCGGGTCGAGGAAGAGCATCCGCTGCGCGTTGGGCCGGTCCAGCGGGCGGTCGGGACTGTCGAAGTCCAGATGCCCGGCGATCAGCGCGTGCCCGAGACGGTTCCAGGCCAGGATTTCGAAGCGCGGCCCGAGCGCCACCGCCGGTACGTCCGCCACCGCCGCCAGCAGCCGCCGCACCCCCGGACGGACCTTGTCGTGGCGGACCGCCGGCCGTCGGCGCGCCCGGACCGGCCGGGCCAGCTCCCGCAGATACGCCTGCTCGTCGGGGGACAGCCGCAGCGCACGGGCCAGCGCGTCCAGCACCCCCTCCGAGGCCTGGTGGCTCTGCCCCTGCTCCAGCCGCGTGTAGTACGCGACACTGACGCCGGCCAGCTGCGCCAGCTCCTCGCGGCGCAGGCCGGGGACCCGGCGCCGCCCTCCGTAGGAGACCAGCCCGACGTCCTCCGGGCGCAGCCGGGCACGGCGGGTGCGCAGGAAACCGCCCAGCTCGGCGGGCTGGTCCAGCGCGGGTGCGTCGATCTGGGGTACGTCCATGCCGCCAGTCTCCGCCATCGCGCGAGCCGCAGCCTGCCCCTGTGAGTACCAGGCTGAGACCGTTCCCTGACCGGGCCGATTTCCTGTTCCCACCGGGTATACCGACCGCTTAGTATGCCCGTGGCGGGGGAGCCGGTGGATCCCCCGCCCCACCCGCGTACCCACATCTTCCGGAGGCACCAGGTGAAGGCATGGCGCGTACACGCGAACGGCGAACCGCGTGAAGTGATGCGGCTGGAAGAGGTGCCCGACCCCGCGCCGGGACCAGGGCAGCTGCTGCTGCGGGTACGGGCCGCCAACGTCAACTTCCCCGACGCCCTGCTCTGCCGCGGCCAGTACCAGGTGCGGCCGCCGCTTCCGTTCACCCCCGGCGTGGAGATCTGCGGCGAGGTGCTCGCCGCGGGCGAGGGGGCCGACGCGGAGCCCGGCACCCGGGTCCTGGCCCAGCCGCCGCTGCCGGCCGGCGGCTTCGCCGAACTCGCGGTGGCCGACGCCGCGACCGTACGTCCCGCCCCCGAGGCACTGGACGACGCCGAGGCCGCCGCCCTGCACATCGGCTACCAGACCGGCTGGTTCGGCCTGCACCGCCGGGCCCGCCTCCAGGCCGGTGAAACCCTGCTGGTGCACGCCGCGGCCGGCGGCGTCGGCAGCGCCGCCGTACAGCTCGGCAAGGCCGCCGGCGCCCGGGTCATCGGCGTGGTCGGCGGCGCCGACAAGGCCCGCACCGCCCGCGAACTCGGCTGCGACCTGGTCCTCGACCGGCACACGGACGACCTCGTCGCCGCCGTGAAGGACGCCACCGCCGGCCGCGGCGCCGACGTCGTCTACGACCCCGTCGGCGGCGACGCCTACACCAAGTCCACCAAGTGCATCGCCTTCGAGGGCCGCATCCTCGTCGTCGGCTTCGCCGGCGGCACCATCCCCGCCCCCGCCCTCAACCACGCCCTGGTGAAGAACTACACCATCCTCGGCCTCCATTGGGGCCTCTACAACACCAAGGACCCGGCCGCCGTCGACGCCTGCCACAAGGAACTCACCGAACTCGCCGCCCAGGGCGCCGTCAAACCACTGATCGGCGACCGGGTCCCGCTGACGGACGCCGCCGACGCCGTCCAGCGGGTCGCCGACGGCACCTCCGTCGGCCGCCTCGTCGTCGTCCCCGCCACCGGGGAGGCACGATGACCGACGCCGCAGACCTCCGCCGCCGCACCGCCGCCCTGCTCGCCGCGCACCCTCCCGCCACCACCGACCGGCTGGACTTCCTGCGCGCCCGCTTCGACGCCGGACTCGCCTGGGTCCACTTCCCCGAGGGCCTCGGCGGACGGGACGCACCCCGCTCACTACAGGCCGTCGTGGACGCCGAACTGGCCGCCGCCGGCGCCCCCGGCAACGACCCCGGCCGGATCGGCATCGGCCTGGGCATGGCCGCACCGACCATCCTCCGCTTCGGCACCGACGCACAGAAACAGCGCTTCCTACGCCCCCTGTGGACCGGCGAGGAAGTCTGGTGCCAGCTGTTCAGCGAACCCGGCGCCGGCTCCGACCTGGCGGCACTCGCCACCCGCGCGGTACGGGACGGCGACTCCTGGGTGGTCGACGGCCAGAAGGTGTGGACCTCCAGCGCCCACCTGGCCCGCTGGGCGATCCTGATCGCCCGCACCGACCCCGACGTGCCCAAACACCGCGGCATCACGTACTTCGTCTGCGATATGACCGACCCCGGCGTCGAGGTGCGGCCGCTGCGCCAGATCACCGGCGAGGCCGAGTTCAACGAGGTCTTCCTCACCGGCGTCCGCATCCCCGACACCCACCGCCTCGGCGACGTGGGGGAGGGCTGGAAGGTCGCCCAGACCACGCTGATGAACGAACGGGTCGCCATCGGCGGCAACCGGATGCCCCGCGAAGGCGGCATGATCGGCGTCGCCGCCGCCGACTGGCGCGCCCGCCCCGAACTGCGCACCCACGACCTGCACCAGCGGCTGCTCACCCTGTGGGTGGACGCCGAGGTCGCCCGGCTCACCGGCGAACGGCTGCGCCAGCAGCTCACCAAGGGCCAGCCCGGCCCCGAGGGCAGCGGCATGAAACTGGCCTTCGCCCACCTCGCCCAGGAGATCAGCGGCTGGGAGGTGGAGTTCCTCGGCGAGGACGGACTGACCTACGACGACTGGACGATGCGCCGCCCCGAAGGCGTCGACTTCACCGGACGCGAGGCCGGCTACCGCTATCTGCGCGCCAAGGGGAACTCCATCGAAGGAGGCACCTCCGAAGTGCTGCTCAACATCGTCGCCGAACGCGTACTGGGGCTGCCGCCCGAGCCGCGCACCGACAAGGACGTCGCGTGGAAGGACCTCCCCCGATGACCGCCGAGCCCCGCCCCGCCACCGCCCCGGCACCCGACCCCGACCTGCTCTACTCCGAGGACGAGGCAGCCCTGCGCGACGCCGTACGGGCCCTGCTCACCGACCGCTGCGATCCGGCCACCGTGCTCGCCGCCATCGAGTCGGACACGCCCTACGACGCGGCGCTGTGGCGCTCGCTCGCCACGGAGATCGGCACCGCCGGGCTGCTGGTCCCCGAAAAGCTCGGCGGCGCCGGCGCGAGCGCCCGGGAGGCCGCCGTCGTCCTGGAGGAACTGGGCCGCGCCGTCGCCCCCGTCCCCTATCTGACCAGCGCGGTCCTCGCGGTGACCGCCCTGCTCGGCTGCGACCACGACAACGCGGAGGTGGCCGGGGCCCTGACCGCGCTCGCCGCCGGCACCACCGTCGGCGCGCTCGCCGTCCCCTTGACCACCGCGCCGACCGGGCCTTCGGAGGTGCCCGGGGCGTCCGGGGCGTCCGGACCGCCCGAGCCGTCCGTACGGGCCGCCGCGGACGGCACGCTGACCGGCCGGGTGACCTCGGTCGCCGACGCCGCGGCCGCCGGTCTGCTGCTGGTCCCCGCCCGCGGCCCCGACGGCCCGGCCCTGTTCGCCGTCGACGCCTCGGCCGACGGCGTACACACCGAACGCGTCACCCCGCTCGACCTCACCCGGCCCCTGGCCCACCTCACCCTCGACGGGGCCCGCGGCCGCCTGCTGGCCGGCGGCGACCAGGCCCGGGAAGCCGTCGGACGGGCCCTGCTCACCGGGGCCGGACTGCTCGCCTCCGAACAGCTCGGTGTCGCCGAGTGGTGCCTGGCCGAAACCGTGCGTCACACCGCTGAACGCACCCAGTTCGGCCGCCCGGTGGGCTCGTTCCAGGTGCTCAAGCACCGGATGGCCGCCCTCTGGCTGGACGTCGCCTCGGCCCGCGCCGCGGCCCGCAACGCCGCCGACGCACTGGCCACCGGCAGCCCGGACGCCCCGGTGGCGGTGGCCGTGGCCCAGGCGTACTGCGCGCCGGTCGCGGTCCGCGCCGCCGAGGAATGCATCCAGCTGCACGGCGGAATCGGCATGACCTGGGAACACCCGGCCCACCTCTTCCTCAAGCGGGCCAAAGGCGCCGAACTCGCCCTGGGCACCCCGGGCCACCACCGGGCGGCGCTGGCCACGCTGGTCGATTTGGGGGCGCCGTAGGGGCGGGGGCGGCCTCGTTGGGGGCTCGTCGGGGGCCGCCGGGTGGGGCCCGGCGGGGCCCGACGGGTGGGGCTCGTAGGAGGCTGGGGCCCGTCGGGGCCGACGGGTGGAGTCCGCCGGGTGGGGCCCGTAGGGGGCGGGCGAACAGATCCCCTAGGGGACGCACGCCCCCCTTTGGGGCCCACAACGCCGGGCGGGCGGGGGGTGTTCCCGGTCAGCCGGTGCCAGTGCCGGTCAGCTGGCGCCGACCCCGGGCAACCGGTGCCGACCCCGGTCAGCCGGTGCTAAACCCGGTCAGCCGGTGATGGCGAAGGGCTTGCTGAACGCATGGACCGCGCCGTCACCGGCGGTGGCCACCTCCAGGAAGTAGTGCGGCTCCGGCGGCACTTGAGGCAGTGTCACCAGTGCCTCGCCCGTCGGCCCGGCACCCGCCTTGGGCGCCACCACGGCCAGCCGCTGCGGCGGCCGGCCGTGGCTCATCCCGGCGTTGAGCCAGACGTCCACCTGCCGGCCGGTGCTGTTCTTCCAGGCGACCGGGAGGCTGCCGTGCGGGCGGTAGCTGAGACCGGCCGGCGGCGCGGTCACCTCGATCCGCCCAGCCACGACCCCCACATCCGCCCCCGCCTCCTCATCCGCCTCGGCCCACGCATCCGTCCCGGCCACCGCATCGGGTCCGGTCACCGCATCCGGCCGGGTCACCGCGTCTGGTCCGGCCGGCCTGGAGGCGCCCGGACGACCGGCGTGGACGCCGAGGGCGGAGGTGGCGGCCCGCGCCGCCGAACCGCCCGGTCCGGCAGCCGCGGCCCGGGCGCTCACGGACCGGAACCGGCTCGTTCCGTCGTCCGGGTTCCCCGGCGCCAGGGTGACCACCGTCATGCAGCCGACGGCGGTGGCGGCAACGGCGACTGCCAGGTTCGTGGCTATCGAGATCGCCCTGGACATCGTCTCCTCGTTTCCTCGGGGGAGGGACGAGCCGGAGCATCCCCGGCACTCCCACCGCCAAAAACGACGCGCGGAGCGACCACTCCGATGGCCATTCCCGGCGCGACAGACGCCCGGCGGCGCAGGAGAATCCCGGGCGACCGGACCGGATCAGGGCACCTCGCCCGGACCGATCAGGGCGCCCCGACCGGGCCGATCAGGGCACCTCGGCCGGACCGATCAGGGCGCCCCGGCCGGACCCGATCACGGGACCTCGACCGGGCCGACCACGGCACCCCGACCGGTGGTGTCCTCAATCGACCGGCAGTGCCGTGAACCCGACCAGCGATGCCCTGGGCCCGACCGCTGATGCCGAGAACCCGACCAGCGGTGCCGTGAACCCGACCAGCGGTGCCGTGAACCCGACCGGTGATGCCGTGAACCCGACGACCGGTGATGTCCTGAAAGTGCAGTTCGGGTAGCGTCGAACCCATGAACACCGCAACTCGTCGTGCGCTGATCGGACCCGTACTGCTGCTGGTGGCCGCGCTGCTGGCGGTGGCCGCCGTGCTGGCGCCCGGCGCGCACGCCGCGGGCGGTCTGGACGATGCCGCGACCGCCCTGAAGAAGGGCCCGGTCTACGTCGATCCGCGCGCTGCGGGACAGTTCTCGAAGGCCGACGCGGACGCCCTGGCCAAGAAGATCAAGGATGCCGACAAGCCGGTCTTCGTGGCCGTGCTGCCGCGCACCGCGGACTACCCGCCCAGCACCCTGCTCCGCGATCTGCGGACCAAGGTCGGCATCGCCGGGGTCTACGCCGTCGAGCTCGGCAACGGCTTCAACGCCGGCGCCGACCCGCGGGTGATGTCCCACAGCGCGGTGCAGAACCTCGTCGGCTCGGTGAAGCGCACCGCCTACCCGACCGTCGGCGAGCGGCTGAACAGCTTCGTCGACACCGCGAACCAGTCCGCCCGCGGCCACGCCCCCGACTCCTGGGGCGGCACCGGCGGCTCCGGCTTCGACTCGGGGACCGCGATCGGCCTCGGCGTGCTGCTGGTCGTCGGCGGCGGAGGCGCGTACGCCATCACCCGCCGCAACCGCCGGCGGCGCCAGGAGGAGGAGCGGGCCGCGCTGGAGCAGTTGCGGACCGTCGTCGACGAGGACATCACCGCCTTCGGCGAGGAACTCGACCGGCTCGACTTCCGGCCCGACGAGCCCGGCGCCGACGACGCGATGCGCGCCGACTACAGCCATGCGCTGGACGCGTACGAGAACGCCAAATCGGCGATGGCGGCGGCCCAGCACCCCGGCGACGTACAGGCGGTGACCCAGGCCCTGGAGGACGGCCGGTTCGCGCTGGCCACCCTCGCCGCGCGCCGCGAGGGCCGGCCGCTGCCCGAGCGCCGGCTGCCCTGCTTCTTCGACCCGCGGCACGGCCCGTCCGTCGTCGACGTCGCCTGGGCCCCGCCCGGCGGCGGCGAACGCATCGTCCCGGTCTGCGCCGCGGACAAGAGCCGGCTGGACGACGGCCGCGAGCCGCTGACCCGCACCGTCCGCACCGAGAGCGGCGACCGCCCGTACTGGGACGCGGGCCCGGCGTACGCCCCCTGGGCCGGCGGCTACTTCGGCGGCGGTCTGCTGCCCGGCCTGCTCGTCGGCACGCTGCTCGGCAACGTCATGATGTCCTCCCCCGCCTACGGCGCCGACTTCGGCGGGGCCGGGGGCGTCGAGGGTGGTGACTACTCCGGCGCCGACTTCAACCCCGACGACTTCGGCGGCGGCTTCGGCGACGGCGGTGGCTTCGACGGGGGCGGCGGGTTCGACGGCGGCGGCTTCTGACGGACGGGCGCGCGGCCGGGTCCCGGCCCGGCTCGGTCCAGTCCGGCCCGCTCCGGTCCAGTCCAGTCCGGCCCGGCCCGGCCCAGTCCAGTCCGGCCCGGCCCGGCCCGGTCCAGTCCAGTCCGGCCCGGTCCGCTCCGCCGGCTGCCGTGAGCCGCCCGCCGGATGCCCGCCCGGCCCGCCGGTTGCCCGCCCCTCCCGCTGTTTGCCCGACCGGCCCGCCCCGCACGTGACCGGCCCGGCGCCGTACGTGACCGGCCCGGCGCCGCACGTCACCGGCCCGGCGCCGCGCCCCGCAGCCGTTTGGCCCCGAGGAACCGCGCGTACCGCGCCCGGGCCGCGAAGTCCCCGTAGCGCCAGACCGCGGGCCGGCCCACCTCCCGGCACAGATGCAGCACCGCGTCGAGCCCCAGATGCACGCCCACATGCGCCCCGTATCCCTCGGGCCGTCCCCTGACCGGCCCGGCGTCGAACAGCACCAGGTCCAGCGGCCGCGGACGCCCGGCCTGTCGCGTCGCCCGGGTGTCCGCCCACAACTCCGCCGAGCGCAACGGCGGGACCCACAGCCCGAAGTGGCGCAGCACGGCATAGGCGTAGCGCTGGCAGTTGGCCCCCTCGGCCAGATCGCCGAAACCGTCGGATCCGCCTGGACCGTCCGAGTCACCGAGGCCACCGAGGCCACCGAGGCCACCGTCGCCGCCGAGGCCGCCGAAGCCGTCCGCCCCGCGCCCTGTGGTCGTGCCGCTCCCGCCCCGCGCCCCGTCCCCTCCCCCCGCCGCCCACCCTCCGTATGACGGACATTCAGGTGCCGTCGCTCCCGGATGGCGGGCGCCCGAGTAGGTCACGTTGTGCAGCGCGGGCGGCAGGTCCGCGAACGCCACCGGCCCGGGGACAGCGGGGACTTGGCGGCTGGGGTCGGTGGTCATCCCCCCATGATGCGGGCGATCTCCTCGTGCCGCCCGGATCGGTGTCCCGCACGCTCGCCCCATCGGATCCGACGTGCCACCGACACCGCGAGGAGACCCCCGATGGAACCCCGCTTCCGTAAGGCAGCACTACGGTGCGCAGCCGTCGCCGCCGTCATGGCGGCCGTCGGCCCGTTCGGCCCGGCGCACTCCGTACCGCTTCCCCAGCCCACGCCCCAGCCCTCCCCGCGCGGTCTGCTCGACGCGATGCGCCGGGACCTCCGGCTGACCGCGGAAGAGGTCCGCACCCGGCTCGCGCAGGAGGCCGACGCGCACCGCGCCGCGGCCGCGGTCCGCCGGGCGCTCGCCACGCCGCCCGCCGGGATGTGGTTCGACAAGGCGAGCGGCAAGCTCGTGGTCGCGGTGACCGGTCCCGCCGACGCCCAGCGGGTCCGGGCGGCCGGTGCGATCCCCAAGACGGTGCGGCACAGCCGCGCCGCGCTGAGCACACTGGTGCGGAAGGTCGCCGCCCAGGTCGGCAAGGGCGTCCCCGGGATCACCGGCTGGGGCGTGGACGAGCGGGCCAACGGCCTCGTGATCCGCGTCGACCGGACCAAGCACACCGGCCGGACCGCCGCGTTCGAGAAGAGCGTCCGCGACCTCGGCACGCGGGCGAAGGTGTCGGTCACCGTCGAACGCACCAACCAGACGCCGCGCCAGCAGGGTGGCACGGTTGTCGGCGGCGAGCGCTGGATGCCCGGCAACGAGGGCATCTGCTCGATCGGCTTCTCGGTGACCGGCCCGCAAGGATTCGAGGGATTCCTGACGGCCGGTCACTGCACCCTGACGCCCGACCAGGCCGCGTACGGCAAGGACGGCACCCGGATGGGCACCTCCAATCCGGGCGGCAACCACAGTGTCAACGGCCACGAGGGCGACTTCGGGCTGGTCCAGGTCGACCAGCCCGGGTGGACCGTCGGCTCGGCGGTGGCCGGGCAGGGCGGCGCACCCGTCGCCGTCACCGGCTCGCAGGAGGGCCTGGCCGGGATGTCGATCTGCCACTCGGGGCAGTCCAGCGGCTGGCACTGCGGGGAGATCACCCGGGTCGACCAGACCGTGGACTACGGCACCACGATCATCGACGGGCTCGCCTACACCAACGCCTGTTCCGCGGCCGGGGATTCGGGCGGCTCGTACGTCACCCAGCCCAACGCCCCCATGGCGGTCGGCGTCCACTCCGGCGGCGGCGCCGCGACCTGCGGCAACTTCGGCGGCGACACCGTCACCATCTTCCAGCCCATCTCCAAGCCGCTCGCCAAGTGGAACCTCCGCCTGAAGACGGGCAGCCCCTGAGGCCCCCGCACCGCGCCACCGGCCGTCCTCGGCCGGGGCCTTTGAGCGCGGCCCGTCGCCTCCCCCGTGCCGGACGTGGAACGCCCCCGGCGCCGATCACCCGCGCCTACGGTGGGACACCGATGGGCACGGCCATGGCCAAGGGATCGCGGGGAGTTGCAGTGGGAGTGACGGTGGCGGGAGCGGGGGAGCGGGGGAGCCGGTGGCCGGGACGGACGCGACGGAACCGTTCGCCGTGCGGATCACCGTACGGGGGTACGAGACGGACGCCCAGGGCCATCTCAACCAGAGCGTCTACCTCCAGTACGCCGAGCACGCCCGCTGGTCGCTGCTCCAGGAGAGCGGCATCCGGCAGAGCGCCATGGTGGACCGGCGCATCGGGCCGGTGACCCTGGAGACCACCGTCCGCTACCGGCGTGAGCTGCGGGCCGGTGACGAGGTCGACGTGAGCTGCGCGTTCGTATGGGGCGAGGGCCGGACCTTCCGGATCGAGCAGACCGTCCGCAGGACGGACGGGACGGTGGCCGCCGAGGTCAGCGCGGTCTGCGGCGTCCTGGACCTCACCGAGAGCAAGCTGCTGCCGGACTCGCGGGCAGCCCTGCGCGAACTGGCCGATGACCCGTCGCTGATGGGCCTGGCCGGGACCGGGTGAGGACCCGGTACACCGGGGGAGGCCCGCCACGCGGCTGGCGAGGCCGTTGAATGGCGAGGCCTTTGGGCGGTGATTCCCTTGAGGGGCGAGGCCCTTGGGCAGTGATGCCCTTGAGGGGCGAGGCCCTTAGCTTGGCGTTTAACCTCGCAGGTCACCCGACCTGCTGAACTGCGGTTCTTTCCAGGACAGTGGAGGCGGCCGTTCTCCACGCTTCGAGATGTCG